>NZ_JBHYVB010000293.1:0-11064 GCF_042750115.1 Streptomyces sp. NPDC059455 | reverse complement strand
CGGCCCGTACGCCGCCCGACCCTCCGGGGGAACCCATGTCCACCACCGCCACCGCCACCCCCACCGCTCGCGAGCGGCTGGCCGACGCCCGCCTCTATCTGTGCACCGACGCCCGGAAGCGCCAGGGCGATCTGCCGGAGTTCCTGGACGCCGTCCTGGGGGCGGGGGTGGACATCGTCCAGCTGCGGGAGAAGGAGCTGGAGGCGGCCGAGGAGCTGGAGCATCTCCAGGTCTTCGCGGACGCCTGCCGTCGGCACGGCAAGCTGCTGGCCGTCAACGACCGGGCCGATGTCGCGCATGCCATCGGCTCCGATGTGCTCCATCTGGGCCAGGGCGATCTGCCGGTGCCCGCGGCGCGCGCGATCCTCGGCGAGGACGTGCTGATCGGGCGCTCCACCCACGCGGAGGCGGAGGTGGACGCGGCGGCCGTCCAGCCCGGTGTGGACTATTTCTGCACCGGCCCCTGCTGGCCCACCCCCACCAAGCCGGGCCGCCCCGCCCCGGGGCTGTCCCTGGTGCGCTACGCCGCCGCGCTGGGCACGGAGCGGCCATGGTTCGCCATCGGCGGAATCGACGCCTCCAACCTGGATCAGGTCCTGGAGGCGGGCGCCCGCCGCATCGTCGTGGTCCGGGCCATCACGGCCGCCGAGGACCCGGCGGGGGCGACGGCCGAACTGGCGAAGCGGGTCCGCGCGGCGGCCTGACCGGGGCGTGGCCTGACCAGGGCGCGGCCCGGCCAGGGCGGGGCCCGGCCCGACCGGGGTGGAGCCCGCCCCGCGGCCCGGCCCGGCTTTTCACCTGGGTTTCACCCATCTTTCATCCGGCCCGGCCCGTCCGCCGGTCGAAGGCGTACGGAACTGTCCGCACTGCGGACAGGAAGCTGGCAAAACCCCCATATCTCCGAGGCCGGGTGGGCGTAGCCGGGCCGGGTCGATAGCCTGCACATATGGCCCTAGGCACCGCTTCCACCAGGACCGATCGCGCCCGAACCGTGCGCGATCTGCTCGCGTCGGGCGAGCAGTCGTATTCCTTCGAATTCTTCGCCCCCAAAACGGCGAAGGGCGAGCAGACGCTGTGGAACGCCATCCGCAGGCTGGAAGCCGTCTCGCCCACCTTCGTCTCCGTGACCTACGGAGCCGGCGGTTCCTCCCGCGAGGGCACCGTGCGCGCCACCGAGCGCATCGCGACGGACACCACGCTCACCCCGGTCGCCCATCTGACCGCGGTCAATCACTCCCGGGCCCAGCTGCGCAACATCATCGGGCAGTACGCCGGCGCCGGGATCCGGAACATGCTGGCCCTGCGCGGCGACCCGCCGGGCGATCCCCTGGGGGAGTGGGTCCAGCACCCCGACGGTCTCAACTACGCCGCCGATCTGGTCCGGCTGATCAAGGAGTCCGGCGACTTCTGCGTCGGCGTGGCCGCGTTCCCCGAGATGCACCCCCGCTCGACGGACTGGGACACCGACATCCGTCACTTCATCGACAAGTGCCGCGCGGGCGCCGACTTCGCCATCACTCAGATGTTCTTCTACCCCGAGGACTATCTGCGGCTGCGCGACCGGGTCGCCGCGGCGGGCTGTACGACACCCATCATCCCTGAGATCATGCCGGTCACGAACGTCAAGCAGATCGAGCGGTTCGCGCAGCTCAGCAATGCGGCGTTCCCGCCCGAACTGGCTGAGCGGATCCTGGCGGTGAAGGACGACCCGGCGGCTGTACGCTCGATCGGGATCGACTACGCCACGAAGCTGTGCGCGCGGTTGATGGCCGAGGAGATCCCCGGGCTGCACTTCATTACCCTGAACCACTCCACGGCGACGCTGGAAATCTACGAGAATCTGGGACTGCATCAGCGGTCCTGATGACGGCAGCCGACGGGCGGCCGCATTGAGAGGGGCGGGCATGGGCTGGACGGTCCTCTACATCGCTTTCGGCGTCGTCGCGCTATGGCTGCTGGGAGAGGTCCTCCTGCAGTACAAGGCGCGGCTCCGCTGGCGACTGCTGGCCTTCGTCGGCTTCCTGGGCGTGGTCGTCGGTGTGCTGATCCCGTCGGTTCCGGTGATCGGGGTGGGCGCGATCGCCTTCGCCATCGGCCAGACGTATGTGACGCTTTCCTTCCGGCGCGGTTTCGCCGCGGGCTGGGCGCTGAGCGGCGGGCTGCCGGGGCTGCTGGGGCGCGAGGGGAAGAGCATCCGGCCGGACGACGCGGACAAGGAGCCGATCCTCGAGATCTCCGACCTGGAGGCGGTCCCTTCGGCGCAGCCGGAGCCGCCCAGCTACCAGCCGGAGCCGCCCACCTATCAGCCGCAGCCGATGCCCGACGACACCGGTGAGTACGGCGTCTACGAGGAGCCGTCGCCCTTCACCCCGGCCTCGGGCGCGTACAGCGACGCGACGGCGGACGGCTACAGCGCGTACGAGACGTACGGCGGCTACGGCGCGCAGCAGGACCACAGCCAGGGGCAGGGCCACAACTACGGCCAGGACGTCTACGCGGACCAGATGGGCCAGGCCGGGCAGTACGGCTATGGGAACGAGGCGTACGCGGCCTACGGCCAGGACCCGTACGGCGGCGCCCAGCCCCAGGCCCAGCCCTACGACCAGCAGACCTACGACCAGCAGGCGTACGACCAGCAGACCTACGACCAGCAGGCGTACGGCCAGCAGCAGTACGCCGACCAGTACGCGGCCTATGGTCAGCAGGATCCGTACGGCGGTACCTACGGTGGCGGCGACCACTGGGCGGCCGAGGCCGGCTACGCCTCGCCGGACTCGGCGTACGACGTGACGCAGTCCGGCGGGCCCTGGGTGCCGCAGCAGCGCGAGGGCGACGACGCGCCCCCGGCTGACCAGCAGGCGTACCCGTACCAGCAGCAGCACCAGGGCCAGAACCAGGGCTACCCCCAGGGCTTCGACGAGCAGTACCGCTACTGAGCTCCGCCGACAGGTGGGTGCCGCGCCCGGGAGCGGCACCCACCCGCGCGTTTCCCGGGCCCGCGCCACTGGTTTCCCGGATCCCGCGCTACGGCTGGGACACGCCGCTCGCGCCCGCGCGCCGCTCGGGCCGCGCTACTGGGAGCCGCGCCAGTCCCCGCCCTCGACGATCAGCCCGGCCACCAGCGCGCCCGACATCCCGGCGTGGGCGAGCCCACCGCCCGGATGGGCCCAGCCGCCCGCCAGATACAGACCCGGTATCCGGGTGACATTGGCGGGCCGCAGAAACGCGCCGTCCGCCCCGGCGAGCACCGGTCCCGGAACGCCACCGCCCCGGGCGCCCGTCTCCGCCGCGGTGTCGGCGGGTGTGCGGACCTCATGCCACAGCAGCCGCCCCCGCAGCTCCGGTATTGCCGCCTCGGCGGCCGTGATCAGCCGCTGGGCGTCCTGCTCCGCCGCCGCGCCGTCCGTCCAGTCCACCGGGCCGTGCGGGGCGACGACGGCGGTAAGGGTGACGGCCTCGTGCTCCTCGTCCGGGCGCACCGCGGGGTCGTCCGGGCGCAGCACGGTCACCGTGGGGTGGGGGCAGGGCTCGCGGAGCCCCTGGCCGTCGCCGAAGACGGCGGCCAACTCCGCGTCGCGGTCCGGGGCGTGGACCACGGTGCGGTGCGCGGTGCCCTCGGGGCGGGCGCCGCGCAGCGCCAGAAAGACGGTCAGCCGCCCCGGTGTGCCGCCGCCCGCGCCGGACTCCGGCCGCACATCCCCCTCCCGCCAGGGCCGCTGCCCGCCGAGCAGCGGGGGCAGCAGCGCGGGGTCGATGCCGGAGACCACCGCGTCGGCCTCCGCGACGGTGCCGTCGGCCAGCTCCACACCCGCCGCACGGCCGTCCTTCTCCATGATGCCGGTGACCTCGGCCTCGAAGTGGAACTCCACATTCCGCTGACGGCAGCGCTCATGGAGGGCATCGGCGAGCGCCCGCATCCCCCCGCGCACATACCAGGTGCCGAACGTCTGCTCGACGTAGGGCAGCACGGTGGCCGCGGCGGGGGCGGAGCGCGGGTCCAGGCCGTGCGCCAGCGCATGGCTCTCCAGGAGGGCCATGGCGCGCGGATCCCCCAGCTCACGGCGGGCCACCTCGGCGAGCGTGGGCGGCCCCGCGGCGCCGCCCCGGCGGAACAGGCCGCCGAGCCGGCCGCGCCGCACGGGGGCGGCCGGATAGGGGTCGCGGCCCAGGACGTGCCAGTCGGTGCGCAGCGGCTCCTCCAGGAGCGGTCTGCGGGTGGCGTCCCACACCTCGCGCGCCCGGTTGACCAGATCGCTCCAGCGCTCGCCCGCGCCCGCGCCGAAGGCGCCGTCCAGCGCCTGGAGGACCCCGGCCCGCGAGGCATTGGGCAGCCGGACGTCCGTGCCGTCGGCGAAGAGGTGCCGGCTCGCCGGGTCGACCTGGACGAGCTCGACGCTCTGCTCCAGGGTCTGCTTGCCGGTCTTCACGAACAGATCCCGGTGGACGGCGGGCAGCTGCAGCAGCCCCGGGCCCGTGTCGAAGCGGAAGCCGTCCCGCTCGAAGCGGCCGACCCCGCCGCCATGGGTGCGCCCGCGCTCGTACACCACCACCCGGTGGCCCGCCACGGCCAGCCGGGCGGCCGCCGCCATGGCGCCCATCCCGGAGCCGATCACCACAATCCGTGCCATGACCGTGACTTTATCCGCCCCCACCGACAGCCGGGCCACCGTGCCTGGGGACGAACGCGCAGAGCTGAGTACGCGTACTCAGCCGGGGAGATGAGTAGCCGCGCGGATGGGCCGCCACCTGCGCGGACGAGAGAGTGGAGCACACGGAAGGGCGCGCGCCGCACCGCCGGCACGGGGCGGCGGAACGGCGCGGGCCCGGACGAAAGGTGGGAGTCACCGGGAGTCTCCGGACCAGGAGCCTCCAACGGGGGAAGTACGGGGGAGTTACGGGGGGAGGCGCTGTTCCGGTCAGGTCGATGAAAGTCGATCTGCCGGAACAGCGCCTTCTGCTTTCACCCCGAGGCCACGGTCCCGCCCACCCGCCCCTGCAACAGCCGTGACAGCGCCGCGTGCACATCCTCCAGCGACCGCTCCGGCTGGTAGGACTGCCAGTCCAGCGCGGCCACCAGCACCATCCCGAACAGCGCCGAGGCCGTCAGCGGGATGTCGATGTCCTCGCTGAGCTCATGCGCGGTCACCCCGGCCCGCAGCTCGGCCTCGATCACCGCTATGGCCCGCTGCCGGACCATCATCAAGGTGGACTGCCAGGCGCGGTTGGTGCGCCAGAGCTCGGCCACGTACAGCTGGGTCAGCGATGGGTAGCGGGAGATGAAGTCCAGCCCGGCCCGGACCATGGCGTCCAGCGCGTCCACATGGCTGCCGCCGCGCTCGGCGTTCTCGTCGGCGGCGGTCTGGAGCGAGGCGGTCAGCAGCTCGATGCCGTGCTGCAGCAGCTCCTCGAAGAGCACGGTCTTGCTGGCGAAGTTGTAGTAGACCGTGCCCTTGGCCACCCCGGCCCGCTCGGCGATCTCGTCCACGGTGGTGGAGGAGAAGCCCTGTTCGGCGATGAGGGTGACCGCTGCCTCGAAGAGTTTCTGCCGGGTGGCCTGGCGGCGCGTGCTGCTGCTGTCCATGGCGCCGATTCTGCCCGTTGTTGATGTTATCCCGCTCACAGGCTCAGCTCCGGGTGCAGCCGGTCCACCGTCCACACCTGCCGGCGCCGCGCCGACCACGCGGTGAGCGCCAGGGCGGCCGCGGTGAATCCGATGAGCACTCCGCAGGCCAGCCACACCGGCCCGAGCCCGCCGCCGGTGATCAGCCGGCGCAGCCCGTCCACCACGTAGGTCATCGGCAGGAAGGGGTGGACGGCGTTGAAGAAGCGCGGACTGGTCTGCACCGGGTAGGTGCCGCCCGCCGAGGTCAGCTGGAGCATCAGCAGGGCCAGCACCAGGATCCGGCCGGCCGGTCCGAAGCGGGCGTTCAGCCACTGCACGATCGCCGCGAAACAGGCCGTCACCAGCATCAGGAAGCCGAGCGTGCCCGCGGCCCGCACCATCTCGAGGCCGATCGCCCAGTGCAGCACCGCCATCAGGGCCAGCGTCTGGAGCACACCGATCGCGGCGACCGGCAGCCAGCCCGCGAACGCGATCCGCCAGGAGAAGGCGCCCGCCGCCAGCGCGCGCCCGTTGAGCGGCTGGATCAGCATGTAGGCCACCATCGCGCCGACCCACAGGGAGAGCGGGATGAAGTACGGGGCGAACCCCGTGCCGTAGTTGGGCGCCTTGTGCAGAGCCTGGTTCACCAGCCGCACCGGATCCGACATCACCTCCGTACGGGCGTCCCGGTCCTGCTTGCCGTAGTCGGGGATCTTGGCCGCGCCGTCGTACAGACCGCCGGAGAGCTTCCCGGAGCCGTCCACGAGCCGGTACATCCCGCCGCCCAGGGTGTCCGCGCCGCCGCGCGCCTTACCGACGCCACGGTCGAGGTCGGACGCGCCGGTCTTGGCGGTGCTCAGCCCGGTGTGCAGGGTTCCGGCGCCCTTGGCGACCTTCTGCGCCCCGGAGTTGAGGGTGTTGATCTTCCGTACGGCGGAGTCGAGATCGGTGTCGAGGTGCGGGGCGGTGCGCGCGAGCCAGAGCGCCTGGTCGTGCAGATCGTCCAGATGGCCGCCGAGGGTGTCGAGTTGGCCGGTGTGGTCCTGGACCAGCTTGTTGACGTCCTCGGCCACATCGGCGGCGGTGTCGGCCGCCGCCACCGACTTCTTCAGCGCGGGGCAGTCCGGGTCGGTGGACACCGCGCCCTCGCAGCGGGTCCGGTAGTCGGCGGCGAGGTCGTCGGCCGCCTTACGGGCCTTGGCGGCCGCCGTGGAGGTCTTCTCGGGCAGGGTGTCGAGGTTGTCGGACGCCTTCTGGGAGGCGTCGGCGACCAGTTGGGAGATGTCCCCGATCTCCTTGCCGTGCTCCTTGAGGAACGGGCGGACCTTGGCCGCCACGTCGTTGACCTTGTCGGACAGGGACTGGGTGCCGTCGGCGACCCCGCCCGCGCCGGTCTCGAGCGTCCCGGAGCCCTTGTAGAGCGTGCCGAGCCCGGACTTCAGATCGCGGCTGCCCTCCTTGGCCTTGGCCAGGCCCTTGGCGAGGTCGTCCGCGCCCTTCTTGGCCTTGCCGATGCCCTTACCGAGCTTGTCGGCGCTCTTGGCGGCCTTCTCCGTCTCGCCGTGGATGTCGGCGAAGGAGATGAAGATGTTGTCGTAGAAGCCGCGGGACGCCTTGGTGGAGGCCGCGGCGCGCACCTCGGAGAAGACCGAGCGGGAGATCTGGCCGACGATGTAGTTGTTGGCGTCGTTGGTGCGCACCTTGAGGGCGCCGGTCTCCGGGGACTTGCCGGAGCTGGAGGCGATCCGGCGGCTGAAGTCCGGGGGGACGGTCAGCGAGAGGTAGTACGTGCCGTTCGCGACGCCCTTACGGGCCTCGGCGGCGCTCGTGGGGTGCCAGTCGAAGGTCTCGCTGTCGAGCAGCTTGCCGGTGATGTCGTCGCCCGCGGTGAGGTGCTCGCCCTGCACGGTGGCGCCGGTGTCCGAGTTGACGAGGGCGACCGGGATCTTGTTCAGCTTGCCGTACGGGTCCCAGAAGGACCACAGGTACAGCGCGCCGTAGAGCAGCGGCAGCAGGAGCAGGGCCGCGAGTGCCGCACGCGGCAGCTTGCCCCTTCCGAACCGCTTCAGCTCAAGCGCGGCGAGTTTCGGCGAGCGCATCCGCCGCCCCCTCCTCGTTCTCGTCGTTCTCGTCGTGTCCGTGTCGGTCGGTGGCGGGCGCATCGGCCTTCTGCGCCTCGCGGGCCTTCTCACCGTTCCCGGCGGCGCTTGTGCGCGCGGTGCGGACCACGACCGCGCCGGGCGGGGCCTGGCTGCACACCGCGAGGACCGTGGTGCCGTCCTCCGCGATCTCCCGCAGCAGCGCCCAGGCGCACTCACGGTCGGCGTCCGAGAGCTTCAGGTCGGCGTCGTCGACGGCCAGCAGCCGTGGCCGGGCGATGAGCGCGAGCGCGATCGACAGCCGCAGCGCCTCCAGCCGCTCCAGGTCCCGTACGGCCGTACGCGGCCCCTTGGGCAGCGTGTCGAGGTCCAGCCCGGCGGCCGTAAGGGCGGCGTCGATCGCGGCCCGGGACGCGGCGGCCCGATCCCGGCGCGGGCGCAGCAGCCCGCGCGGGGAGTCGGCGAACCGGCGCCGCAGCAGGGCCCGCTCGCGCAGATGCTCGGCGACCGTGAGCACCGGGTCGAGTTCGTTGACGCCCGGCACCTGCGCGAGCGCGCTGATCCGGCGTATGCGCGCCATCTGTTGGGGCACCCGGAGGCCACCGACACCGCCGTGGCCCTCGGTGGGGCGCATCCGGCCGGTGAGCGTGAGCAGCAGGGAGGTGCGGCCCGAGCCGGACGGTCCCTCGATGGCGATCAGCGCACCCGGATCGGCGGCGATGTCGGCACCGCGGAACGCCCAGCCGTGCGACCCCCTGACGCCGAGCCCCTCGGCCGTCACCGCCGCCCCGGTCTCCGCTTCTGGGGTGCCCCCCACACAGATCACTTCCTTGATTTTTGAACTGACTGGTCAGTGCAAAAACCAGTATGGGGCATGGCCGTGCAAGGCCCGGCGCCGGGGGCGTTCACGCTGGTCAGGGCCGATTGTCAGTGGTGTGCCCCACGATGGCCCCATACGGCGGACGCTCTACCACACGAGCGGTCGCCACGCGACGACAGGAGGTTCGTCATGGCCAGTACCGCCGCAGCGCGCCGGCACCGTGCCGCCGCCCCTGCCCCCTCGTTGACCGGTCCCGCGAGCGATGTCCACCCCGTGCTGCGGCGCGCGTCCGCCCCGCCCGCCGCCGCGGCCCTGCTCACCCAGGCCCATGAGGGCCTGGAGGAGGCCGCCGCGCTGGAGACCCCCAACGAGCGCTTTGCGACCGCACATCTGGCCGCACTGCGCACGGCCGCCGCCGTGCTCGCCGTGCGCGGCCGCCCCGAGCCCACCCCGCGCCGCCGCGCCCGGATCCGCAGCGCCTGGGAGGTGCTGCCGGAGGTCGCTCCCGAACTGGCCGAGTGGAGCGCCCTGTTCGCCTCCGGCGCCGAGCGCCGGGCTCGCGCCGAGGCGGGGATACAGGGCGCCGCGAGCCCGCGGGACGCGGACGATCTGCTGCGCGCCACCGCGATGTTCCTGCGCCTGGTGGAGCGCATGCTGATGCTGCAGCCGGCCCTGCCCCACCAGAGGCCGGACGACGAGCCGGGCCCGCCGGGGGCCTGAGGGGCGGCCCGGCATCGAGTCGTGGGGGTGGCCCGGTGTCCGCGCGAGGGCCGTCCGGTGTCCGCGTGGGAGCGGCCCGGTGTCCACGTGAGGGTGGTCCGGTGTCCGTGTGGGAGTGGCCCGGTGTCCGTGTGGGAGTGGCCCGGTGTCCGTGTGGGAGTGGCCCGGTGTCCGCGTGGGAGCGGCCCGGTGTCCGCGTGAGGGTGGTCCGATATCGCGTGGCGCCGGTCCGCCGGCCGCCTCGGCGCGGCCCGCCCCACGGAGGCAATAGGCTGGGAGCGCCGACGTTCAGCAAGCCGTCGTCACCGCCTCCGGGCGGTGGCGGCACCGCGCCGAGGAGCCACCCGCCGTGTCAGACCCGCAGCGCCCCCGTGCGTCCCTCCGTACCGCCGTGGTCTGGGAGGTCCTGAAAGACGCCCTGGACCGGCGGGCCAAGGCCACGGGCCGGGAGCCCGCCGCGGGCGAGGCCGTGCACGGCGCGCTGGACGTCCTTGACACCGGCGGCGGCAGCGGCAATTTCGCCGTTCCCGTGGCCCGCCTCGGTCACCGCGTCACCGTGGTCGACCCGAGTCCGAACGCGCTGTTCGCGCTGGAGCGACGGGCCGCCGAGGCCGGGGTCGCCGACCGGGTGCGCGGGGTCCAGGGCGATGCCCACGGGCTGTTCGAGGTGGTCGAGCGGGGCGGTTACGACGTGGTGCTCTGCCACGGCGTGCTGGAGTACGTGGACGACCCCGCCGAGGGCCTGCGGAACGCGGCGGCGGCCCTCCGCCCCGCCGGGACCCTCAGCGTGCTCGCCGCGGGCCTGGGCGGCGCCGTGGTGGCCCGCGCCCTGGCCGGTCACTTCACCGAGGCTCGGCAAGCGCTTACCGATCCCGAGGGCCGCTGGGGCTCCGGAGACCCGATGCCGCGCCGTTTCACCGAGGACCAACTGTCCGGTCTGGTGCGCGCGGCCGGTCTGGAGATCGCCGCGGTGCACGGGGTGCGGGTCTTCGCCGATCTTGTCCCCGGAGTGCTCGTGGACACCGAGCCCGGGGCGCTGGACGCCCTGTTGCAGCTGGAGGAGGCCGCCGCCGAGCTGCCCGCCTTCCGCTCCGTCGCCACTCAGCTGCACGTCCTCGCCGAGCGGGACTAGAGCGTTCCTCCCGCCCCGCCCGACGACGGGCGGCGCAGGTGGAGTCGGCCACAGGAGACCCGCTCGGACGCCCGGCGCCGTATGATCGGGGTACACCGTCCGGCATGGCCAATCGGCGGGAGGGGAATGGACGTCTCAGCGTCAACTTTCGCCACGCCCGAAGGGGTGGGCGAATTGGCGTTGAGGGGCGGGTTTCACGGGGGCGATTCCCTGCCTATCCTGAAAGGGTCGCACCCGGTCGCCCCCCGCGACCGACGAGTAGGAGGACTCCGTGCCGCTCTCGGAGCACGAGCAGCGCATGCTCGAGCAAATGGAGCGAGCGCTGTACGCCGAAGATCCCAAGTTCGCGACAGCGCTTGAGGGAAGCGGCCTGCGAACGTACACCCGGCGACGGGTCTACCAGGCGGTCGCGGGTTTTCTGGTGGGTATCGCACTCCTCATGGTCGGGGTGATCGTTCCCCAGATCTGGATCAGCGTGGTGGGCTTCCTGATCATGCTGGGATGCGCGGTGCTCGCGGTGACCGGTTGGCGCAAGGCCCCCAAACCCGGCGAGGCACAGGGTGGCGGCGGGGCGGCTCCCAGCCGTCAGGGCCGTCAGCGCCGCTCAATGATGACACGCATCGAGGAGCGGTGGCAGCGGCGCCGTGATGAGCAGGGCCACTGAGAATTCACGGATGAGCGGTTGAGGGGC
>NZ_JBHYVB010000292.1:0-11135 GCF_042750115.1 Streptomyces sp. NPDC059455 | reverse complement strand
TTCCTGAAGGCCGCTTCCTGAAGGTCGCTTCCTGAAGGCCGCTTCCCGAAGGTCGCGGAACTCCTCGGCGCGCGGCGCGCGCCTCAGCGCTGGGCCACGAGATCCTTGAGCGCGACGTTCAGCTCGAGGACGTTCACCCGCGGCTCGCCGATGAACCCGGCCGTGCGGCCCTCGGTCTGGTCCTTGACCAGCTTCTCCACCTGGCCGACGGACAGCCCGTTCCGCTCCGCGACCCGGTGGACCTGGATCTTCGCGTACCGCGGGGAGATGTCCGGGTCCAGACCGGAGCCGGAGGACGTCACCGCCTCGGCGGGGACCTGGGACGGCTTGACGGTGTAGCCGGGCACCGAGTTGTCCTTGATGACCGCGGCCTTGGCGTCCCGGACCTGCTGGAGGAGGTCCTTGCTGTCGGCGGAGAGGTTGGTGGCTCCGGACAGCAGCAGCTTGTACTGGGTGTTGACGCTGTTGCTGCCGAGGCCGTTCGCCGGGCGTCCCTGGAACCACTTCAGATCGGGGTCCGGGGTCTCCTGGCCCTTCTTCAGCGGCAGGTTGTACGACTGCCCGATCAGCGAGGAGCCGACGACCTTGCCGTGTGCCGTGATCTCGGAGCCGTTCGCCTTGTCGTGGAACAGCCCCTGGGCGATGCCGGTGACCAGCAGCGGGTAGATGACGCCGGTCACCAGGGTCAGCATCAGGAGGGCGCGCAGCCCGGCGCCGAACAGCCGGACGGTGTTCGTGACGGAATGGTTCATGGCGATCAGCCGATCCCGGGGATGAGGGAGATGAGGATGTCGATGATCTTGATGCCGATGAAGGGCGCGATCAGGCCCCCGAGACCGTAGATCCCGAGGTTGCGCCGCAGCATCCGGTCCGCGCTCATCGGCCGGTAGCGCACACCCCGCAGGGCGAGCGGCACCAGCGCGATGATGATCAGCGCGTTGAAGATGACCGCGGACAGGATCGCCGAGTCCGGTGAGGACAGCTGCATGATGTTCAGCTTGTCCAGGCCCGGATAGACCGCCGCGAACAGCGCCGGGATGATCGCGAAGTACTTCGCGACATCGTTGGCGATGGAGAAGGTGGTCAGCGCGCCCCGGGTGATCAGCAGCTGCTTGCCGATCTCCACGATCTCGATCAGCTTGGTCGGGTTGGAGTCCAGGTCCACCATGTTCCCGGCCTCTTTGGCGGCCGACGTACCGGTGTTCATCGCCACCCCAACGTCCGCCTGCGCCAGCGCCGGGGCGTCGTTGGTGCCGTCACCGGTCATCGCGACCAGCTTGCCGCCCGCCTGCTCCCGCTTGATCAGGGCCATCTTGTCCTCGGGCGTGGCCTCGGCGAGGAAGTCGTCGACGCCCGCCTCCTCGGCTATCGCCTTGGCCGTCAGCGGGTTGTCACCGGTGATCATGACGGTCTTGATGCCCATGCGGCGCAGCTCGTCGAACCGCTCCCGCATGCCCTCCTTGACCACGTCCTTGAGGTGGATGACGCCCAGCACGCGAGCGCCTTTGTCGTCCTGGACGGCGACCAGCAGCGGGGTGCCACCAGCCGCGGAGATCCGGTGGGCGATCCGGTCCGCGTCCTCGGCGACCGTACCGCCCCGCTCCCGGACCCAGGCGAGGACCGAACCGGCCGCCCCCTTGCGGATCTTCCGTGCGCCGACGTCCACACCCGACATCCGGGTCTGCGCGGTGAACTCGATCCACTCGGCCCCCACCAGCTCGCCCTGGTGGCGCTCGCGCAGCCCGTACGCCTCCTTCGCCAGGACGACGACGGAGCGGCCCTCGGGGGTCTCGTCGGCCAGCGAGGACAGCTGGGCGGCGTCCGCGACCTCGGCCTCGGTGGTGCCGCGCACCGGCACGAACTCCGCCGCCTGCCGGTTGCCCAGGGTGATGGTGCCGGTCTTGTCCAGCAGCAGCGTGGAGACGTCACCGGCGGCCTCGACCGCACGGCCCGACATGGCCAGGACATTGCGCTGGACGAGGCGGTCCATGCCCGCGATGCCGATCGCCGACAGCAGGGCGCCGATCGTCGTCGGGATCAGACAGACCAGCAGCGCCACCAGCACCACCATCGTCAGATGCGTGCCCGCGTAATCCGCGAACGGCGGCAGTGTGGCGCAGGCGAGCAGGAAGACGATCGTCAGCGAGGCGAGCAGGATGTTCAGCGCGATCTCGTTGGGCGTCTTCTGCCGTGCGGCGCCCTCCACCAGGTTGATCATCCGGTCGATGAACGTCTCGCCCGGCTTGGTGGTGATCCTGATGACGATGCGGTCGGACAGCACCTTCGTCCCGCCGGTCACGGCCGACCGGTCGCCACCGGACTCCCTGATGACCGGCGCCGACTCGCCGGTGATCGCCGACTCATCGACCGAGGCGACGCCCTCCACGACATCGCCGTCGCCGGGGATGACATCGCCGGCCTCGCAGACCACCAGGTCACCGATGGTCAGCCCGGTGCCGGGGATCCGCTCCTCCGAGCCGTCCCCCAGCAGCCGTCGCGCGACGGTGTCGGTCTTGGCCTTGCGCAGGGTGTCGGCCTGCGCCTTGCCACGGCCCTCGGCGACCGCCTCCGCCAGATTGGCGAAGATCACGGTCAGCCACAGCCAGGCACTGATCGCCCAGCCGAACCAGTCGCCCGGGTCCTGACACGAGAACGCGGTGGTCAGTACGGACCCGACCAGCACGACGAACATCACGGGCGACTTCACCATCACCCGCGGGTCCAGCTTGCGGAAGGCGTCCGGCAGCGACCGCAGCAGCTGCCTGGGGTCGAAGAGGCCCGCGCCGACACGGTCCTCGGCCGGGGTGTGCCCGGTGGGAACGCCGCTGTGCGGCGCCCTGGTCGGAGTGGCAGTGGACATGGAGTCCTCGTGTTTTTCTATGCGGGTGGTCATCACGCCAGCCCCTCGGCCAGCGGCCCCAGCGCCAGCGCCGGGAAGTACGTCAGACCGGTGATGATCAGGATCGCGCCCACCAACAACCCGGTGAACAGCGGCTTCTCGGTGCGCAGCGTGCCCGCGGTGGCCGGGACCGGCCGCTGCCCGGCGAGCGAGCCCGCGAGCGCCAGCACGAAGACCATGGGCACGAAGCGGCCGAGCAGCATCGCGAGCCCGGTCGTGGTGTTGTACCAGTCGGTGTTCGCGTTCAGACCGGCGAAGGCCGAGCCGTTGTTGTTCGAGGCTGAGGTGAAGGCGTACAGCACCTCGGAGAAGCCGTGCGCACCGGAGTTGAGCATCGAGTCCGGCGGCGTCGGCAGGGCCATGGAGGCGGCGGTGAAGATCAGCACCAGCGCCGGGGTGACCAGGATGTAGCAGGCCGCCAGCTTGATCTCACGGGGACCGATCTTCTTGCCCAGGTACTCGGGCGTACGGCCGACCATCAGCCCGGCGATGAACACCGCGATGATCGCCATGATCAGCATCCCGTAGAGGCCGGAGCCCACCCCGCCGGGCGCGATCTCGCCCAGCATCATGCCGAGCATGGTGATGCCGCCGCCCAGGCCGGTGAAGGAGGAATGGAAGGAGTCCACCGCTCCGGTCGAGGTGAGCGTGGTCGACACCCCGAAGAGCGCCGAGCCGCCGACCCCGAAGCGGGTCTCCTTGCCCTCCATCGCACCACCGGCGGCCTGCAACGCCGGGCCGTGGTGGGCGAACTCGGTCCACATCATCAGGGCGACGAAGCCGACCCAGATGGTGACCATGGTCGCCAGGATCGCGTAGCCCTGCCTGACCGAGCCGACCATGACGCCGAAGGTGCGGGTCAGCGCCAGCGGGATGACCAGGATCAGGAAGATCTCGAAGAGGTTGGTGAACGGGGTCGGGTTCTCGAACGGGTGGGCGCTGTTGGCGTTGAAATATCCGCCGCCGTTGGTGCCCAGCTCCTTGATGGCCTCCTGCGAGGCCACGGCGCCGCCGTTCCACTGCTGCGAGCCGCCCATGAACTGGCCGACCTCGTGAATGCCGGAGAAGTTCTGGATCGCCCCGCAGGCGACCAGCACCACGGCGGCGACCGCCGCCACCGGCACCAGGACGCGGACCGTGCCGCGCACCAGATCGGCCCAGAAGTTCCCCAGCTCACCGGTGCGCGAGCGCGCGAAACCGCGCACCAGCGCCACCGCGACGGCGATGCCCACCGCAGCCGACACGAAGTTCTGCACGGCCAGACCGGCGGTCTGCACGACGTGGCCCATGGCCTGCTCGCCGTAGTACGACTGCCAGTTGGTGTTCGTCACAAAGGACGCGGCCGTGTCGAACGCCTGCGCGGGCTCGATCGAGGAGAACCCCAGCGAGCCGGGCAGGCTGCCCTGAAGCCGCTGCAACAGATAGAGGAAGAGCACCCCGGCCGCGGAGAAGGCCAGCACCCCGCGCAGATACGCGGTCCAGCGCATCTCGGTGTCGGGGTTGGCACCGATGCCCTTGTAGATCCACTTCTCCACGCGCAAATGCTTCTCGGAGGAGTAGACCCTGGCCATGTAGTTGCCGAGGGGGACATAGGCGAGCGCCAGCGCCCCTATGAGGGCGAGCAGCTGTAGCACGCCGGCGAGTACGGGACTCATGCTGGTTCTCAGAACCTCTCCGGGAAGATCAGGGCGAGGACGAGATAGCCCAGCAGGGCGACGGCCACGATCAGGCCGACGACGTTTTCGACGGTCACAGCTTCGTCACCCCTTTGGCGACAAAGGCCACCAGCGCGAACACCGCGATCGTGGCGATGACGAAGGCCACATCGGCCATCGCGAACTCCTGGAAAGAGGTCGGGGAGATCCGCGAACAGCGGATCGAACGGACAACGCAAGAAGGAAACCCCGGCCCATGGCCGGATCCGACCGTCGTTGACGGGTCCCATACGGCGATCAGCACGCCTTTGACGCGGCCCTTACGGCCGCTGCGGCGAGCGGTGGCCGGAACCGATCGTTCTGCCGCTGAGGGGTTGCGCGGGGCGCCGCGGGGCGGCGCGGGGCGGCGCGGGTGGCGTGGAAGCCGGAGGGAAAGGGGCTGAAACGACGAACACCCGCACCCGGCGGAAAGCCGGAAGCGGGTGTCGATATATATGTGGTGTCCGAGGGGGGACTTGAACCCCCACGCCCGATAAAGGGCACTAGCACCTCAAGCTAGCGCGTCTGCCATTCCGCCACCCGGACCAGGTGTCCGCCGGTCGGCCCGTGGCCGTTCCGACAGGGAAAACCATAGCAAACATCGGGACGTGCTCGATCACGGGCGGTCGTGCTCCCGGGGTGGCCGGGTGGGCGGGCTGTGTGACGGGGGCATGACGGTGGTATTGCCGCCTTGGGCTGGGCGGGCTCGCGGAGGAGTATGGGCGGGTGACCCCTGCCGTGGGGTCCGTGGCTGGGCGTTCCGCGGCAGCGCAACGACGAGGAGGCATCGTGAGTGAGTCGCTTTCGGGCGCGACGACGACCGGGACGGTCAAGGGCGAGGACGAGGTGGTCGACCTCTGCCGTGACCTGATCCGGATCGACACCAGTAACTATGGCGACCACTCCGGCCCCGGTGAGCGCGCGGCCGCCGAGTACGTCGCCGAGAAGCTGGCCGAGGTGGGGCTCGAGCCCAAGATCTTCGAGTCGCACAAGGGCAGGGCGTCGACCGTGGCGCGGATCGAGGGGGAGGACCCGTCCCGTCCCGCGCTGCTCATCCACGGCCACACCGACGTCGTACCGGCCAATGCCGAGGACTGGACCCAGCACCCCTTCTCCGGCGAGGTCGTGGACGACTGCGTCTGGGGCCGGGGCGCGGTGGACATGAAGGACATGGACGCGATGACGCTCGCGGTCGTCCGGGAGCGGCTGCGCAGCGGCCGCAAGCCCCCGCGCGACATCGTGCTGGCCTTCCTCGCCGATGAGGAGGCGGGCGGGGTCTACGGGGCCAAGCACCTGGTCAACAACCACCCCGAGCTCTTCGAGGGCGTGACGGAGGCGATCGGCGAGGTCGGCGGCTTCTCCTTCACCGTCAACGAGCAGCTGCGGCTCTATCTGATCGAGACCGCGCAGAAGGGCATGCACTGGATGCGGCTCACGGTGGACGGCACCGCGGGGCACGGCTCGATGACCAACAACGACAACGCCATCACCGAGCTGACCGAGGCGGTCGGGCGGCTCGGGCGGCACAAGTTCCCGGTGCGGGTCACCAAGACCGTACGGTCCTTCCTGGACGAGCTGTCCGACGCGCTCGGCACCCCGCTCGACCCGGAGAACATGGACGAGACGCTCGCCAAGCTGGGCGGCATCGCGAAGATCATCGGGGCCACGCTCCAGAACACCGCCTCCCCGACCATGCTCAGCGCCGGCTACAAGGTGAACGTCATTCCGGGGCACGCCACGGCGCATGTGGACGGGCGCTTCCTGCCGGGGTTCGAGGACGAGTTCCTGGTCGACCTCGACCGCATCCTCGGCCCGCGGGTCAAGCGGGAGGACGTGCACGCGGACAAGGCGCTGGAGACCACCTTCGACGGGGCGCTGGTGGAGGCCATGCAGTCGGCGCTGAAGGCCGAGGATCCGATCGCCCGCGCCGTGCCGTACTGCCTCTCGGGCGGTACGGACGCGAAGTCCTTCGACGACCTCGGCATCCGCTGCTTCGGCTTCGCGCCGCTGCGGCTGCCCCCGGAGCTGGACTTCGCCGGGATGTTCCACGGGGTCGACGAGCGGGTGCCGGTGGACGGGCTGAAGTTCGGTGTACGGGTGCTGGACCGGTTCCTGGACGCCTGCTGAGTCTGTTGAGGGGCCGCTGGGGCTGGATCTGCTGGGCCTGATGGGCTCGCCGAGGGGCTTACCCGATCGGCCTAATCGATCACACATACCGAAGGGACCAAAAAGGGTGAATGGTGTCGTAGCTTGATAGCTTGATTGCTCCTTCCTCGTTACATGGTGTGTGCGGCTCGTAACCGGGCCGCGATGCCGACGAGGGGGGTGGTGCTGTGCCCCGCCTTCGGCGACTACCGCATCGATCACGTGACATCGGGTCACGGTCCACCGGGGTGTGATCCCGGGCGGTTTCGGAGTGTGCGCGCTCCGGGCCGCTCGGGGATGGGGGTGCGGGCGAGACCGCCCGCGCGCGCTCCGTCCGGGACGGAAGGCTAGGGGAGCAGACAGTTATGCGACAGGTTGCGAAAAAGGGCCTGATCACCGTAGCCGCGGCCAGCGGCGTTCTCGCCGTGACGGGCGGCTATGCCCACGCGGCGGGGTCGGGCGCCGACGGTGGCGCCGCGTACTCGCCGGGCGTCGTCTCGGGCAACAACATCCAGGTGCCGGTGCATGTGCCGGTGAACCTGTGCGGAAACACGGTGAGCGTCGTCGGCGTCTTCAACGGCGCCGGCGGGGGAGAGTGCGGCGACCGGTCCGGCGGTGGCTCGGGCGGCTCGTCCGGCGGTGGCGGCTCGCAGTCCGGCGGCTCACAGGCGCAGGGCAGCAGCAGCGACTCGTCGGGCATCGGCTCCGGCAACAACATCCAGGCCCCGATCGGCGTCCCGGTCAATGTGTGCGGGAACAACATCAGCGCGGTCGGGTACGGGAACAGCAGCGACGGCGGCGACTGCGGGGAGACGGTGCCGGCGGTGCCGGAGAACCCGGGGGAGCCGGAGGAGCCTGGCAACCCTGGGAATCCGGGTAACCCCGGAAACCCTGGGAATCCCGGCAATCCGGGGAACCCCGGTAACCCTGGGAACCCTGGCAACCCCGGAAACCCTGGCAACCCCGGAAACCCTGGGAACCCCGGAAACCCGGGTCAGCCTGGGAACCCGAGCAACCCCGGTAACCCGAGCAACCCCGGGGGCTCGAACCCCGGTGGTGGCTCGGAGCAGCCCGGGCACTCCCCGCAGGGCCACCAGGCCGAGCACTCGGGAGCCCACGGTCTCGACCCGTCCGCGAACCTCGGCAGCAAGGAGCAGCTCGCGCACACCGGCGCCGGTCCTGTCGGGCTGGCCATTCCGGCCGCCGCGGGCATGCTGCTGGCGGGCACGGTGCTCTACCGCCGGGCCCGCGCCGCACAGCGCTGATCACACCTCGCGCTGATGGGTGCTGACAGGTGCCCGGTGGTGGCTCCATCGCACCACACACCGTGCGCCGCACCTCGCACGCCGCACATCACACACCGGATTCCATACGCCGGGTGACGGCGGCGTCACTCCGGGCGGGTCCCGCGGTCGGCGGGGCCCGCCCGGTCATGTCCCGGCCCGCTACCAGGTCGCCCGAAGCTGGCGGATGATCCGGCGCCGCAATCGCACCCTGCGGCTGCCGTCGGGGTTGAGTCTCAAGCGATCCAACTCCCAGTGTCCGTACTCAGCATGGTCGGTGAGCAGGCGGGTAGTGGCCTTGCGGGAAACGCCGCGCGGCACATACACATCACAGAATTCGTATTCCGGCATCGCATCTATTGTGCGGGAACTGCCCTGCTACGGATAGCGTCTGCACTATGTCTGATGCTGCGCAGCCATCCGCTGCCGAGGTACGTGCCGCCGCCGAAGCGGTGAAAGCCGCACTGGATCGTCACCTCGACGCTGTCGAACGTCGGTCGGGGGAAGGCGATCCGGCCGTCTACGCCGCGTTCAACGAACTGGCCGCGGCAGCCGAGGTCTACGACGAGCTGCTCTATGACGCCTACGACGAGGTGACGCCCTTCGAGATCCCTGGTGACGACCGCCTCCCCGCCTACACCGGGCCGGAGGAGCCGAGCGCGCTGAGCGTGCTGATCCGCAGGGACTATGTCGTCGCCGAACCGCAGCGACTGCTCTCGCAGGCGCAGCGGATCGCCGACCTGGATCCGGACATCGACACGGGGAACGACAAGCAGGGTGGCGGGGCGGCCGCCGGGGAGAGCGTGCACACCGCGCTGGGGGTGGTCTTCGGCGAGTTCGAGCCGGACGAGATCGCCTCTCGGCACAAGGAGTTCGGCCTGGAGGAGGGCGACTCCACGCTCTGGGTGGTGGCGGCCGAGGAATCCCCGGAGCCGGGGGAGTGGCTGTCCGCCCCCTTCGACCAGGCGGATCCGCATATGGTCGTGTGCCGCTTCGACATGAGCTCGGTCTTCGACGAGGAGCTCGAGGACGACGAGGAGCTCGAGGACGAGGACGAGGACGACCTGGAGGTCCTGGAACCGGGCAGCTGAGGTCTGGGGTTCGGGGCCGCTCGGCCCGGGGCCGTCTGCCTTCGGATCGCTCGGTTCCGCGCGGCTCGGGCCCGGCGGTGGCTTCGGGCCGCTCAGGACCGGGTCACCCGGCTCCGTACCCCGGCCCCGGATCGCTTGGTCGTGAGGCCGGGCGGTCCGGGGCCGGGGGCGTGCTGGAGGCCCGGCGCGGGGCGGGGCCTCGCGCGGGCCGTCGGTCAGCCAGCGGGCGCGGGCGGGACCTGGGCCTGGAGGAGGGCGCGCAGGCGGGTGGTGCGGTCCTTGAAGGGGGTTTCCGCCACCGCTCGCGGCAGCGCCGCATCCGCGCCATGGACCACCGACAGATGGCGCTCACCGCGGCCGAAGGCCGTGTAGACCCAGGCCCGGGTCAGCCCCGCCGTGGCGTCGCCCGGCAGCACCACCACGGCCGCGGGCCAGCGCGCTCCCGCCGCCTGGTGCGCGGTGAGGGCCCAGCCGTGCCGCACCAGCTCGCCGACCTCCTCGCGCGCCACCACGACCGGCGTGCCCGCGCAGTCCAGACGCAGCCCCTCGGCGTCCGCCGAGACCACGGTGCCCGGCACCGTACGGCCCGGGGCCGGGGTGTACGCCACGCGGTCGCCCGGGTCGAAGCCGCCGAACCGGCCGGGGCCGGGGTTGAGGCGGTCCTTCAGGGCCGTGTTGAGCGCGCGGGTGCCGGCCGCGCCGCCGTGGCCCGGGGTGATCACCTGGGTCTGCTCCGGCGGGACGCCGATCGCACGGGGCACCGAGTCGGCGACGAGCTGCACGGTGCGGTGCACTGCCTCGCCCGCGTCCCGCACCGGCACGATCACGACCTCCTTGCCGGGCGCCTCCACCTGGTTGAGCTCGCCGATCCCGATCCCCGAGATCAGCTCGCCGATGGGGCCCGGGTCGGGGGTGCGGGAGACGACCTGCGGGCAGCGGCGGGCCGCCACCAGGTCCGCGAAGACCCGGCCGGGACCGGCCGACCACAGCACCCCGGGGTCCCCGCTGAGCACCAGACGGGCGCCGTCCGGCAGCGACTCGACCAGCATCGCGGCCGTTTCCACATCGAGCTGCGGGGCGTCCAGCACGGCGAGCAGGTCGAGTGCCAGCGCGCCCTCCTCGTCGCGTCCGGGACCCTCGGCGTCGGCCAGCAGCCCGGCGACCGTGACGGCCGCCGAGGCGGACTCCGGGGCCTCGTCCGCGCCCGCGTCCGGGGTCTCGCTCAGTGCGGCGGCCAGCCGCCGCCTGCCGTCCTCGGTGTGCGCGGCCGCGTAGGCCCGCAGGCCCATCGCACGGGCGGCGGCGACCAGCGCCGCCGGTTCGGCGCGCGCCGCCTCGCCACCGCTGTGGGCGACCAGGCCGTGGGCCGCGGCGGTACGGATGAGCTCCGCGGCGGAGGCGGACGGCGCGGCCGCGGCCGCGCTCTCCCACTCGGCATCGGCTGTCGTCGCCTCGTCGTCCTGTGAGGGGGCGAAGGTGCTCGCCAGCCGGGCGAGACCGTCGGCCAGGCTCTCCTCCGCCAGGGCATAGCGATCCAGCCCCAGCAGCACCCGCACCGGCTGCTCGGCGTCCTCCTCCTCGGCCGCCTGGTGACGGCCCCCCGCCGGGGCGTCGAGCGCGTCCTGGAAGACCAGTACCGCGGCCTCCGCGATCGCGGCGCGCAGCGCCTCGTCCGGGTCCGGCACGGACGCCTTGGCGAGCGCGTCGCGCAGCGCGG
Source organism: Streptomyces sp. NPDC059455 (assembly GCF_042750115.1). NCBI lineage: Bacteria > Bacillati > Actinomycetota > Actinomycetes > Kitasatosporales > Streptomycetaceae > Streptomyces > Streptomyces sp. NPDC059455. The sequence continues at coordinate 306 of NZ_JBHYVB010000292.1, read as the reverse complement.
ACGACTCCAGCGCGGTGTGTCCTTCGAGGGCGGCGCGCTCCAGCAGCCAGCCGGTGAGCGCCAGCCCACGGCGCTCGTCGCCGGGCTCGCAGGCCGGGCCGAGGAGGGAGCGGGCGAATCCGTCCGCCTGCTCGGGGCGTACGCCGGGCACGGCCAGCAGCTGCCAGGGGTCCTCGCGCAGCGCCTCGGCGGCATGCTCCCCGAGCGTTTCGGCGACCTTCCCGGCCAGGGTCTCGGGGGCCCCGCCCGCCGCGAGCACCTCCCGGACGTCGCCACTGCCGGGGACCTCGCCCCCCGGCCCATGCG
>NZ_JBHYVB010000291.1:1918-11230 GCF_042750115.1 Streptomyces sp. NPDC059455 | reverse complement strand
GCCACCAAGTGTCCTCGCTGGAGTCCGGTGCGGTTCGGGTGCGCCCCGAAGGGGCGCGGGGCTGTGTCGATGTGCGGCTCCGCCGCGTGGGCGACCGGCCACGACGCAGCCGCGGATGAGCGACCGCACCTCGCGGCACTTCCCGCGGAGCGCTCAGTCGCCGGTGACGCCGTCGATCCGCTCGCGGATGAGGTCGGCGTGGCCGTTGTGGCGGGCGTACTCCTCGATCATGTGGAGGTAGATCCAGCGCAGGTTGTAGTCCCCACGGCCGGGACGGCTGGCCACGTCCTCCAGGGAGCGGCCCGCGGCGGCCTCCTTGGCCTTGGCGATCTCCTCCCGCCAGATGGTGAAGGCGGCCTCCGGGGTGTCCTCCTCGGTGAGGTGGAACTCCCCGTCCGGGTCCTCCTCGCTGTACCAGATCGGCCCTACGTCCTGCTGGGCGAGCACCCGGCGGAACCAGCTCCGCTCGACCTCGGCCATATGCCGTACGAGGCCGAGCAGGGTCAGTCCGGACGGCGGCGCCGACGCCTCGCGCAGCTGCTTGTCGTCCAGCCCCTCGCACTTGAGGGCGAGGGTCGCGCGGTGGAAGTCCAGCCACCCCTCCAGGCTGGTGCGTTCATCGGCGGCCCGGGGCGGGTCGGGGCGTTCTGTGGTTGTCATGGCGGTCATGATGGCGGCGGCGTCGCCGTGACCGCCACGCGTTATTCGTGCAGCATCCCGCGCAGCAGCTCCCCGAACCCGGTGCGCAGTGCCGCGCGGTCGGGTACGGCGTCGTGGTCGGCGCCCGCGGCGCAGCTGAACATCAGTCCCTCGCACCAGGCGACCAGTGACCGCGCGTGCCGCCGGGGTTCGGTGGAGCCCAGTGCCGTCATCATCGCCTCGAGCGGCTCCCGGAAGCCGCGCCCCGTGGCGTCATAGAACTCCCGCAGCTCGGGGCGGCGGGTCGCCTCCAGCGCGAGCTCGTAGCGGGCGATCAGCAGATCGCGCTGGGTGGTGAGCGAGCGGTGCAGGGCGAGCGCGAGCGCGTCGGCCAGTGCCGCGACCGGATCGGTTCCGTCCGGTGCCGCGTCGGCCGGGCGCGGCATCTCGTCGGGCGCCAGCACCTCCGCCTCCCGCCGGGCCAGCCGCCGGACCGCAGCCTTGAGCAGGGCGGCGCGGGTCCGGGCGTGGTTGGAGGTCGAGCCGAGCGGCAGCCCGGCCGCCTCGTCCACCGCGCGGTGCGTCAGCCCCCGCATCCCGCGCTCGGCCAGCAGTGCCAGCGCGGTGTCGGCGATCAGCTCGGCGCGGGACGCGCCGGACGCGGAGGCGGACGGGGAGGCGCCGGAAGCGGAAGCGGCGGTTCGATCAGCGGTCATGGGGTCAACCTAAGCCCATCCGCTACTCGCACTACGGATGTAGTAACGTAAGTGAGTACTACATCTGTAGTGTCCTTGGAGGAGTCATGCAGCAGCCCCGTGCCGTCGTCATCGGTGCCGGAGTCGGCGGGCTCACCGCCGCCGCGGGCCTGCACCGCCGCGGCTGGTCCATCACCGTCCTGGAGCGGGCCGCCCGCCTCGAGCCGGTCGGCGCCGGAATCTCCCTCGCCCCCAACTCCCAGCGCGCCCTGGACGCCATCGACCTCGGCGACGACGTGCGCGCGCTCGCCGCCTGGCAGGGCGGCGGCGGGCTGCGCACCCCCGGCGGCCGCTGGCTCTCCCGGATGGACAGCGCCGCGACGGCCGAGCGCTTCGGCGGCCCGCTGGTCCTCCTCCACCGGGCCACCCTCGTCGACCTGCTCGTCTCCCGGCTGCCCCAGGGCGTGGTCCGCACCGCGACCGCCGCCCGGCTGGCCGACCCCGGCGCCGCCGGCCGCCCGGCCCGGGTCACCACCGAGGACGGCGACCACGAGGCGGACCTCGTCATCGGCGCCGACGGCATCGACTCGGCCGTCCGTCGCACGCTCTTCCCGGACCACCCCGGGCCCCGCTACGCCGGATTCACCACCTGGCGTGTCGTCATCCCCGCCCCCGACCGGCCGTTCGAGCCGCACGAGACCTGGGGGAGGGGCCGGATCTGGGGCACCCAGCCGCTCAAGGACGGCCGGGTCTACGCCTACGCGGCGGCCGTCGCCCCGCCCGGCGGCCGGGCCCCGGACGACGAGCGGTCCGCGCTGCTGCGGCTCTACGGCGACTGGCACAGCCCCATCCCCGATGTCCTCGCCGCCGTCGCGCCCCAGGACGTGCTGCGCCATGACATCCGGTCCATGGCCGAGCCCCTGCCCGCCTACCACCGGGGCCGGGTCGCCCTCCTCGGCGACGCCGCCCACGCGATGGCCCCCACGATGGGGCAGGGCGGCAACCAGGCCATCGAGGACGCCGTCGTCCTCGCCCACCATCTGGCCCCCGGCATCGCCGACCCCTCCGCCGCCCTGGCCGCCTACACCCGCGACCGGCTGCCCCGCACGATGGACGTGGTGCGCCGCTCGGCGCGCACCGCCCGCATGATCACCCTCACCAGTGCCTCCGCCGTCGCCCTCCGCGACGCCGCGATCGCCGCCGTCGGCCGCCTCGCCCCCGGGCTGGCCCTCCGCTCCTTCGACGGCATCGCCGACTGGCGTCCGCCCACCCCCACGTATCCTGCGGGGGCACAGCGGAAGGCATGATCGGAAGAGACCGGGGAGAACAAATGAGGGTCGGCTGCGTCGGGCTCGGCGACATCGCGCAGAAGGCGTATCTGCCCGTGCTGATGGCCCGGCCCGGTCTGGAGCCGCATCTCCACACCCGCACCCCCGCCACCCTCCAGCGGGTCGCCGACACCCATCGGGTCCCGGACGCCCAGCGCCACGCCGACCTCGACTCGCTGCTCGCGACCGGGCTCGACGCGGCCTTCGTGCACGCCCCGACCGACACCCATGCCGACCTCGTCACCCGGCTGCTCGAGGCCGGGGTGCCAACGTACGTGGACAAGCCGCTCGCGTACCACCTCGCCGACAGCGAGCGGCTCGTGCGGCTCGCCGAGGAGCGCGGGGTGAGCCTGATGGTCGGCTTCAACCGGCGTTACGCACCCGGCTACGCCCAGTGCCTGGACCATCCGCGCGATCTGATCCTGCTCCAGAAGAACCGCGTCGGCCTCGCCGAGGACCCGCGCACCCTGGTCCTGGACGACTTCATCCACGTGGTGGACACGCTGCGCTTCCTCGCGCCCGGTCCGGTGGACCATATCGATGTGCGCGCCAGGATCCGCGGCGGGTTGATACACCATGTGCTGCTGCAACTGTCCGGGGACGGGTTCACCGCGCTCGGCGTGATGAACCGGATGAGCGGCTCCACCGAGGAGGTCCTGGAGGTCTCCGGCCAGGACACCAAGCGGCAGGTGCTCAACCTCGCCGAGGTGGTCGACCACAAGGGCCAGCCGAGCGTGCGCCGCCGGGGCGACTGGGTGCCGGTGGCGCGGCAGCGCGGGATCGAGCAGATCACCGACGCGTTCCTGGACGCGGTGCGCGCCGGGCGGCGGATCGGCGCCGAGGACGCGCTGCGCACCCATGAGCTGTGCGAACGGGTCGTCAGGGACGCCGTGGAGTCGGCTGGTCTGTCCGCCGGTCCGACGGGGGGTCCGGCCGCTCACCGGACGCCTGGCCCGGCCTCCCGCCCGACGGCCGGCCCGTCCGCCGTCTGAGCGCCCGGCCCCCCTCGGCCGCGCAGAAGACGGCGAGCGCCGCCATCGCCCCGTACACCGGCCAGGGCCCGATCCGCACATACGGGCTGGTGCCCTGCCCCAGCGGCACCGTGTAGACGGTGGCCGCGCTGGTGCCGGTGGACATCCGGGGGCCCACCGGCTCGCCGCGCGGCCCGAACACCGCGCTCTCCCCGGTCAGCGTGGCGTGCACCATCGGCCGCCAGGTCTCGGCGGCGCGCAGCGCGGCCAGCGAGGCGTGCTGCGCCGGCGCCCAGCTCTGCTGGAAGGTCGAGGTCGAGGACTGGACGACGAGCACCCGCGCCCCGTCCCGCACCAGGTTCCGGCTCATGTCCGGGAACGCCGACTCGAAGCACACCAGCGGCCCGATCCGCAGGGAATCCGGCAGCTTCATCACCACCTGCTCGGTACCCCGGTGGCGGTCCTCACCGGCCGCCTTGCCCACCGAGGTGGCCCAGCCCAGCAGCGGTCGGGCCGGGATGTACTCCCCGAAGGGGACCAGCCGCATCTTGTCGTAGCGCTGCCCCGTCGGACCGTTCGGACCGATCAGCACCGAGCTCTTGTAGATGCCGGGCATGTCGCCGCGCCGCGCGTCCACGTTGACCAGCAGATCCGCGCCGACCGTGCGGGACAGCGCGGCCAGCCGCCCGCGCAGCTCCGGATGGGTGGTCAGATCATGGGCCACGCTGCTCTCGCCCCACACCACCAGGTCGACATCGCGGCCGGCCAGCTGCCGGGTCAGCTCCGCGCTGCGCTCGAAGCGCGGCCCCGGCCCCGGGATGACCCCCGGCTGCACCACCGCGATCCGCGCCGTCCCGGGCTCCTTGGCCTGGGGTACCCAGGCCCATGCCCCGGCCACCGCGGCGCCGCACGCGGCGAGCCCGGCCAGCGCGACCGTACGGGCCCGGGCCACCGCGATCAGCACCGTCACCGCGACATTCACCAGCACCAGCAGAAAGCCGAGCAGCCAGACCCCGCCCACCGAGGCCAGCCGCAGCGCGGGCGCCACCTGCCACTGGCTCGCGCCCAGCAGCCCCCAGGGCCCGCCGAGATACTGCCAGGACCGGGCCAGCTCGGCCATCAGCCAGACGGACGGCAGCAGCACCAGCGCCGCCGCCATCCGCCCGGCCCCCGGGCGGCCGTGCAGCAGCCGGTGCGTCAGCCACCCCCAGGGCACCCACAACAGCCCGAGCAGCAGCGCCAGGAGCACGATGAACACATGCAGGCTCGGCATCAGCCAGTGGTGTACCGCGAGCAGGAACCCGGCGCCGCCCAGCCAGCCGTCCCGCATCGCCCGGCGGCCGGTGGGCGCCGAGCGCATCAGCAGCAGCCAGGGCACCAGGGCCACATACGCCCACCACCACAGCGAGGGCGCGGGGAAGGCCAGTGCGGGCAGCGCGCCCGCCAGCAGCGCCATCGCGCCCCGCCACCACGGGGAGGCCAGCCGCCGCCCCCACAGGTCCTCGCCGCCGACCGGCCTCCGCACCTCGGATGCCCCCCTCCTGTTGGCACAGGGCCAGTGTGCGGGAGTCAGCCGATCATGAACAGGGCGGGGGCGCGCCGGAGCGTGCTTCATGCCGATTCCGGGCGGTCGCGTTCCGGGCGATCTTGTTCCGGAAGGTCTTGTTCGGCCCAGATGAGCTTGCCGCCCTCGGTGTAGCGGGTGCCCCAGCGGCGGGTCAGCTGGGCGACGAGGAACAGCCCCCGGCCGCCCTCGTCGGTGGTGCGGGCGTGGCGCAGCCGCGGTGAGGTGCTGCTGGTGTCGGTGACCTCGCAGATCAGTACGTCGTGCCGGATCAGCCGCAGCCGGATGGGGCCGGTGCCGTGGCGGATGGCGTTGGTGACCAGCTCGCTGACGATCAGTTCCGTGGTCGTCATCAGCTCGTCCAGCCCCCACTCGGCGAGCTGGCGCATCGCCAGGGAGCGGGCGCTGGCGACGACGGCCGGATCGGAGGGCAGGTCCCAGGAGACGACGTGGCCGGTGCCCAGACCGTGGGTACGGGCCAGCAGCAGGGCCACATCGTCGGTCTGCGAGGAGGTCAGCAGGGTGTCGACGACCGTGCGGCAGAGCTCCTCCAGCGGCAGCACGGCCTGGCCGAGGGCGTTGCTCAGCCGGCCGAGGCCGACGTCGATGTCCTGGTCGCAGGTCTCGATGAGCCCGTCGGTGTAGAGGGCGATCAGGCTTCCGGCGGGCAGCTCCAGCTCCGCCGACTCGAACGGCAGCGACCCCAGGCCCAGCGGGGGACCGGCGGGCAGCGCGGGGAAGGTGACCTCGCCCGAGGGGTCCACGATCGCGGGGGTCGGGTGGCCCGCCCGCGCCATCGTGCACCGCCGGGTGACCGGGTCGTAGATCGCGTACAGACACGTGGCGCCCAGCACCGCGGCCGCCACGCCCTCCTGCCCGGACTCCTCCTCGGTGAGCCGGATGACCAGGTCGTCGAGGTGGGCCAGCAGCTCCTCGGGCGGCAGGTCCATATCGGCGAGCGTGTGCACGGCCGTCCGCAACCGCCCCATGGTGGCCGCGGCGTTGATGCCGTGCCCGACCACATCGCCGACCACCAGCGCCACCCGGGCGCCGGACAGCGGGATCACATCGAACCAGTCGCCGCCGACCCCGCTGCGCGCGTCCGTGGGCAGATAGCGCGAGGCCACCTCGACGGCCTGGCCGCCGCTCAGGGCGTGCGGCAGCAGACTCCGCTGGAGGGCCAGCGCGGTGGCGCGCTCACGACTGTAGCGGCTGGCGTTGTCGATGTTCAGCGCGGCCCGCGCGACCAGTTCCTCGGCGAGCAGCAGATCGTCCTCCTCGAACGGGTCCGGATGCCGGGAGCGGACGAACGAGGCCACGCCCAGGAGGGCGCCGCGGGCGCAGATCGGAACCACGATCAAGGAGCGCATCCCGAATTCGTGCACCTTCCGCGTCCGGGCCGGGTCGTCGCCGCTCCACGCCTGCAAGGAGGCGTCCAGCTCCGAATCCAGCACGGACTCTCCTTCGAGGAAACAACAGGCGAAGGGCGACGCCGGGGAGATGGCGATCGGATCGCCGCGCGCCGCGATGGACTCGGGACAGCCCTCGTGGATGGACGCCTGGCCGGCGCGCCGGAAGGCCGGGATGGTCCGGGTCGGCCGTGCCGAGGGCTCCTCGCCGCGCAGGACGGACTCCAGCAGATCCACGGTGACGAAGTCGGCGAGCCTGGGCACCGCGAAGTCGGCCACCTCCTGCGCGGTGCGCATGACGTCCAGCGTGCTGCCGATCTGCTCGCTGGCCTCGTTGAGCAGCGCCAGCCGCTCCCGGGCCCGCCACCGGTCGGTGACGTCGATGCCCATGTAGCACACGGCCACCGGACGGCCCTCGGCGTTGTCCAGGCGGAAGAAGGAGGTCGAGTACGCGTGCTCGCGGTGGGGCGCGGCCATCGTCCAGCCCCGGTACTCGTAGTCGATCACCGGCTTGCCGGTCTTCAGCACCTGCCGCATCTGCGCCTCGAGCGCCTCGGTGTCCAGCCCCGGCAGGCACTCCGCCATCCGGCGGCCCATCCGCTGCTCACGGGGCAGCCCGCCGTAGCGCTCCAGCGTGTCGTTGAGCCACACATACCGCAGATCCGGGCTGAGCACGGCGATCCCGACCGGCGACCGGGTGAGGAACGCCTGGAGCAGCGAGCCGCTGAGCGCCCAGGTCGGGATGGAGCCCATGTCGATCCCGGAGACCAGCCAGGAGACCTCGCCGTCCGGGTCGCGCATGGCGGAGATCCGCAGCCCCACCTCGATCCGGCGGCCGTCCCGGTGCCGGAGCCGCCCCAGGCCGCCCCAGCCGTCGTGCTCCTGGCACCACGAGCCGATCGCCTCGGCCTTCGCGGCGTCCTCGGGCGCCGCCAGCAGCATCCTGGCCGACTGCTTCACCGCATCCGCCGCCGGATAGCCGAGAAGTCTCTCCGCCGCCGGAGTCCAGCCGGTAATGGTCCCCGTGGCGTCGATCAGCGCCGAGGCCGCATCCGCCATGTCGAACGGGACATGCGTCTCGGTCGGCGCGATTCCCTGGGGGATGGCCATCGCACCCGTCCCATCTGCGGATACATTTCCCTTAATACTATGACTCCTGAGCCTCCCCGGTGGTGAGCCGTGCGACCACGAGTGCGACGAGGATGATCCCGCCGTAGATCGCCTGGATCCAGAACGACGACACCTGGGCGAGGGTCAGCAGGTTCTCCAGCATCCCCAGCAGCAGGGTGCCCAGCAGCGCCCCCAGCAGGGAGCCCCGGCCGCCCCGGAGGCTGATCCCGCCGATCACCGCGGCCGCGAAGACGGTGAAGATCAGACCGCTGCCCTGATTGGCGCCCAGCGCCCCGACCCGCCCGGCCAGCACCAGCCCGGCCACCCCCGACAGCGCCCCGCCGATCACCAGGACCGCCCACCCCACCCGGCCGGTCCGGATGCCCGCCGCCCGGGCGGCGGGGGTGCTGCCGCCGATCGCGTACACCGCGCGGCCGTGCCGGTGGTAGCGCAGCACGAACCCGGCGAGCGCGAAGCACAGCGCCGTCAGCCACACCGAGATCGGCACCCCCAGCCAGTCCCGGGAGCCCAGGGCGAAGAACGCGTCCGGCGCGCTGAACAGCGTCCTGCCCGAGACCAGGCCGATCAGCACACCCCGCAGCACGATGTTCATCGCCAGGGTCACGATGAATCCGTTCAGCCCCAGCCCCACGATCAGCGCCCCGTTGACGGCGCCCACGCCCGCGCCCACCAGCGGGATCAGCAGCAGCCCCGCCCAGGTGGGCCACCGGGTGCCGAAGCCCGCGTCGGCGGCCGGGATGACGACCAGGAAGCCGAGCGCGGGTGCCAGACCCGCGATGGACTCCAGGGAGAGGTCCATCCTGCCGCTGATCAGGATCATCGCCTCGGCGAGCACCAGCAGCCCGAGCGCCGAGGACGCCCCCAGGATGTTGACGAGGTTGTCCCGGGTGAGGAAGCCGGGGTTGCCGAGCGCGCCGATGACCAGCAGCAGGACCACCGCGGGCAGCAGCGCCAGATCGCGGATGCCGAGCGGGACGAGGCGGCGGACGCGGCCCGGCGCGTGGGGCGTACGGAGGTCAGCCATGGCCGGGGGGAATCCCCTCGATCGCGGCGATCAGCTCCCGCTCCGCCCAGCCCGCCTCGTACGCGGCGGTCACGAAGCCGCCCGCCATCACCAGCACCCGGTCACAGGCTCGCAGATCCTCCGGCTGGTCGGAGACCAGCAGCACCGCCCGCCCCTCGGCCCGCGCCCGCAGCGCGACCCCCAGCAGAGCCCGCCGGGAGCGGACGTCCACCCCGGCCGTCGGGTCGATCAGCACCAGCACCCGCGGATCCGTGGCCAGCGCGCGGGCCATGGCCACCTTCTGCTGATTGCCGCCGGACAGCGCGGTCACCGGCTGCGCCGGGCCCTCGGTGGTGATCTCCAGCTCGTCGATGGCGCGGCGGGCGAGGGCGTCCCGGACCGAGGGCCGGATCAGCCCGCCGGGCCCGAGCCGTCCGCTGACCGGCATGGTGATGTTCTCGGCCACCGACAGCTGGGGGACCAGCCCCTCGGTGTGCCGGTCGCGGGGCAGACAGCCCACCCCGGCGGCCAGCGCCCCCCGGACGCTCCCCGCTGTCTCTTATACACATAAC
>NZ_JBHYVB010000291.1:0-1908 GCF_042750115.1 Streptomyces sp. NPDC059455 | reverse complement strand
ATGGCCGCGGCCACCGACCGCGGGGGGCCCCGCCCAAGGGTGTGCCGGTCGCGGGGCTGACCCGCCACCCCGGCGGCCAGCGCCGCCGCGACGCTGCCGGTCCGCAGCGGCCGGCCGAGGATCTCGATCCGCCCGCCGGTGGGCCGGTGCAGACCGGCCAGGGCGGCGCCGAACTGATGGCTGCCGGAGCCGGCCAGTCCGGCGAGGCCCACCACCTCCCCGGCCGCGAGGCTGAGGCTGACGTCGTGGAAGTACGGCCCGCTGAGCCGGTCGACCCGCACCGCCACCGGCCCCGGGGCGCCCGGCCGCGGCGGGGCGGCGCGGGCCGGGGCGCGGTACGGTTCGGCGGGCCCGCCCGTCATGGCCTCGATCAGCGCCCGGGTGGGGAGTTCGCCGACCGGTGCGGTGATGATCCGGCGGGCGTCCCGCAGGACGGTGACGGTCCGGCAGACCTCGTAGATCTCGCCCAGCCGGTGCGAGATGTAGAGGAAGGTGACCCCGGCGTCCTGGAGCCGCCGCATATGGCCGAACAGCCGTGCGGCGGCCCGGCCGTCGAGCTGGGCCGTGGGCTCGTCGAGGATGATGAAGCGGGTGCCGCGGGACAGTGCGCGGGCGATCTCCACCATCTTGGCGTCCTCGACGCTCAGGATCCGCGCCACGGCGTTCTCGGGCACCGCCACGCCCCAGGTGTCCAGCAGGGCGCGGGCCTCCCGGCGCAGCCGCCGCCAACTGACCGGCAGCCCCCGGGAGGTGACTGGACGGCGGCCGAGGAACAGGTTCTCCGCGACCGTCAGTTCGCCGATGACCGTCGAGCGTTGGTGCACACAGGCCACCCGGCGGTCCCACGCCGCCCGGTCGGCGGGGGCGGGGGCGGGCTCGCCGTCGTAGGCCACCGTCCCCGCGTCCGGCCGCTCGAGACCGGTGAGGATCGCGACCAGCGTGGACTTGCCCGCGCCGTTGCGGCCGACGAGGCCGTGCGAGGCGCCCGCCCGTACGGCGATCCCGGCGTCCCGCAGGGCCACCGTGGGCCCGTACCGCTTGGTGATCCCGCGCGCCTCGGCCAGCGGGGGTGGCTCCTCGGTCATGCCCGGTTGCCCCACAGGGAGCGGTCGTCGACATTGGCCCGGGTCACCAGCGGGGCGGGCAGCTGGTCCTCCAGATTGCCGCCGCGCAGCCGGACGATGGTGCTGCCGTGGCCGGTCGGCCCGGTCCGGAAGGGCTTCCCGGTCATGGCCTGTTTGATGTAGCGCATGCCGTAGGCGGCGTAGAGGTCCACCGGCTGGGAGACGGTGGCGTCGATGAGGCCCTTACGGATCGCGTCCAGCTCCTGCGGAATCCCGTCGTTGGAGACGATGGCGATATGGCCGCGCCGGCCCACCGGGACCAGGGCGCGGTGGCGCTGGAGGGTGCGCAGGGTGGGCGCCAGATAGACGCCGCCGGCCTGGAGGTAGATGCCCTTGATGTCGGGGTGGGCGCTGTAGAGGGCCTCCAGACCGGCCGCTGCCTTCTCCGCCTGCCAGTCGGCCGCGATGTCCAGGATCTTGATGTCCGGGTAGTGCCGCGCCATGCAGCGGTCGAAGGCGGCCGTGCGGTCCCGGCCGTTGACCGAGGCCAGATCGCCCTCGATCTGCACCACCGTGCCCCGCCGCACGGCGCGGCCGAGGCTGTGGCACGCCTTGACGCCGTACGCGCGGTTGTCGGCCCGGACCACGATGGCCACCCTGCCCCGGTCGGGGGCCACATCGACGGCGACCACCGGCACATGGGCGCGCCGGGCGGCGCTCAGCCCGGGGCCGATGGCGGCGGAGTCGATCGGGGTGGAGCCCCCAACCCTGACGTCCGGGGCCCGCAGAGTGTCGGTGGGGGGTATCTGTTTGCGGGGGGCGGTTTAGGAGGTGTCCGGCGGCA
>NZ_JBHYVB010000290.1:8928-11282 GCF_042750115.1 Streptomyces sp. NPDC059455 | reverse complement strand
GGACCGCCGTTATGACATCCCTGTTCCGAATCCGCCAACGTCAGCCAGCCATAGCCACCCGACCCGCCATAACCGACGCCCCCAGATAATTGCCGGCGTCGGTGCCCTGGGTGTCGGTGGGCACGCTGGTAGCGGTCTTGACGCTCTGGGCATCAATGACGCAGGCGGTGGGTTCGGTGGCGCGTCCCACCTGCTCACGGACCATCCGGTGCAGGTGGAGGCCGAGTTTCTCGATGGTGCCGTCGGCGGTCCAGGCGCTGAAGTAGCCGAACACGGTGGTGTGCGGCGGGAAGTCGTGGGACAGGTAGCGCCAGGGGACGCCGGTCCGGTTGAGAAAGAGGATCGCGTTCATGACTTCTCGCAGGTCAGTGACCTTTCCGCCAAGGTTGGGCGAGGTCTTCTGTCGCTCGGCCCGCCAGGCCGTCAAGGTCGGTTCCATCAACGCCCAGCGGGCATCGGAGAGGTCGCTCGGGTACGGCTCACGCTGCTGCGAAGAGGTCATGGGACCACTCATGCACGAGGTTCCCAACCGGGCGTATCGCTCGATCGAGCGAGGCAAAAGTCAGCTTCATGGACGTATTCGGACCGGACAGAATCTATCGTCGGCAATCGGGGTAAACCGCAGGCCCCGGCGCGCTCCAGCTGAAGTGACATACCGCCTGTTATGCCTGTACGAGGCGAATCCCGGCGCAGCCCAACTGCCCGAAACCGGCGCATAGATGACACGAACGTCCTCTCAGATCCCGCATCTGCTTCCAGGACGGGCCGTCACCGCCGTAGTACCGGTCGCGGGCGTTGCGTCCGCGGCGGCCGCCCTCCGGGAGCGGCGCGAGCGGACCGTGGAAGACCGGCATGCTGCCGGTGATGACCAGCGACCGTACGCGCTCGGGGTAACTTGGCGGCCAGGTTGAGCGCGATCGTGCCGCCCCAGGAGTTGCAGACGAAGTCGGCTCGGTCGATGCCCAGCGTGTCCATCAGCGCCACGGTCTTGGCGGCGTGGTAGTCCCACATGGGGCCCTCGATGACGGGCTTCGCCGACTTTCCGTACTGCAGGATGTCGACCAGGAAGCAGCGGCGGTCCCCGGCGAACAGCGGGGCCACCTGGCCGAAGTCCGACCAGCCGGTGCACCCCGGACCGCCCCCGTGCAGGAAGATGGCGGGGCTGCCCTCGCCCATCTCGACGTAGTGGTACTTGACGCCGTCCGCCTCCGCGTAGGCGCCCTCCGGAGGCGCCTGAATGTCCATGAGTTCCATGGGCGGATGGTCTCGGGTGTCCCGAACACCGCTCCAAGCGGACCGGTCCGCTCAGTGGTCCGGTTCCGTGGCAGGCGTGGCACGGGCCACCTACCTCCCGGGAACGGGCCGTGCCGACCATGGAGGCGGAATGCTCCGGACCGAACTGGACCTGGTGGAGGGAACGGGTACGGGCGGCGCTCGGCCGCCTGCAATGCCGCTTCCTCGGCGTCGTACGGGCCGGGAGCGCCGCCGAGTTCGCGCGGGCCGCGGGGGAGAGCGCGCCACAGCTCGTCGATCCCGGCCATCCCGCCTTCCGCGTGCACCCGATGTACGTCGTCAGTCTGCTGCTTGCCGAACCGGGCGCGGATGCCGAGCAGGTGCGGCCGGACGGCATGTACCGCGGCGAGGTGCCCGGAACCGACGGACTCGGCGTGCGCCTCATGGCCGGCGGTCAGGAGGTCCGCTGGATCGACGACGCACGGCCGGGCGACCGGATCGAGATGCGCCGCGCGCTCACCGACGTGCAACGCAAGGGCGTCGCACAACAGTTCCTGCTGCTGACCGTCGACAAGACCTACGCCGCCGAGCGAGGGCTCCTTCGCCGAAGTCACGGAGAGGTTCCTCGTGCGATGAAGGAACGTGCCGAGGCACGGCACGTGCCCCCGGTGGAGCTCGTGCCCGACGAGGTCATGCTGCTGCGCTTCGGCGCGGTCACCCGCAATACGCACCGGATCCACTACGACACCGCCTTCGCGCAGTCCGAGGGGCTGGACGGCCCGGTGGTCATGGCACAGCTGCACGGCTGCCTCTTCCACCGGGCGGCCGCGGGCTTCGCCGGGCCGACGGGACGGGGCCTGCGGGTCGCCTGGCAGAACCGGGCCCCCGCGTATCCCGGCGACCGGCTGACGGTGACCGGCACGGTCCGTGAAGTCGACCCGGCGAGCGGGGAGATCATCCTCGACCTCGTCGAACACCGGGAAGGCCCCGCACACGCATGGCGGTTTCTAGGGGTCGTTGCAACACGTGGTCGTGTTGATCAGGCCGCGAGCAGTTTATGCAGGCGCGGGGGGGGGGGGGGGGGGGGCGCGGGGGTTGTGGGGGGGGGGGGGGGGTGGTGT
>NZ_JBHYVB010000290.1:0-8920 GCF_042750115.1 Streptomyces sp. NPDC059455 | reverse complement strand
TCTCCCGGGGGGGGGGTGGGCCCCCGCGCGCGTCGGTTCGCGCCCGGGCGCGGGGGGGGGCCCCCCGCGGCCGCGATGTGCGTGGACGGCCGTTGAGTTCGGCGGCGACGGCGTCGAGGTGCTCGCCGGTGTGGAGAGCCAGGTCGGTGCCTTTGGGGAAGTACTGCCGCAGCAGTCCGTTGGTGTTCTCGTTCGAGCCGCGCTGCCAGGGGCTGGCCGGGTCGCAGAAGTGGACGGGGACGTCGGTGGCCATGGTGAAGGAGCCGTGGGCTGCCATTTCGCTGCCTTGGTCCCAGGCCAGCGAACGGACCAGGTGGGCGGGCAGCCTCTGGACGGTGGGCACCAGTGCGTCGCGGACGTGTTCCGCGCTGCGGCCGTCGGGCAGGTGCAGGAGCATCACGTAGCGGGTGAGGCGTTCCACGAGGGTGCCGATGGCCGGGGCGCCGTCCTTGCCGATGATCAGGTCACCCTCCCAGTGGCCCGGCACGGCCCGGTCGTCGGCTTCGGCGGGGCGTTCGCTGATCATGACCATGGGGGTGGTGAACTGCGGCTGCCGCTGCCGGGCCTGGCGGCGGGGCTTGCGCCGTGCGCGGCCGGTGCGCAGGGCGCGGGCCAGCTCTCGGCGCAGTTCTCCTCGCCCCTGGACGTAGAGGGCCTGGTGGACCGTCTCGTGGACCACGTGGATCTCCGGCCGCTCGGGGGACTGTGCCCGCAGAGCCTGGCAGATCTGCTCCGGGCTCCACCGTATGTCCAGGCGGTCCTGGATGAAGTCCCGCAGCTCAGGGTTCTGGCCGGTCTTGCCGGGCTTGGGACGCGGCCGGCGGGAGTCGGCGCGGGCCTGGGCGGCGAAGGGGCGGTACTGCCCGTTGCCGGGATGCCGGTTGCGGCGGATCTCCCGGCTGATGGTGGACGGGCTGCGGCCCAGTTCGGCGGCGATCGCGCGGACAGACGCCCTCTCCCGCAGCCGGTCGGCGATGTAAATCCGGTCGGCCTCACGCAGGTATCGCGACAGGCCCGGAGGCGGCACCTTGGCATTCGCCGGTGGTGCCGCCTTGTGCCGGCCCGACGGGTTGCGGCCGTTAAGCCACCGCTTGCCCGTCCGATAGTTGATACCGACGCGTCTGCACGCTTCCTGGCTGCTCAGGCCCTGACCCATGAGCCGGAAGTATTCCTCCCGCTCACGGGTCAGCTGCCTGCGGCCCTGAGCCGTCCGGATCTTGCGGATCTCGAAGTCCATCGCACCCCTTGAGCTGGGGCGTCGCGACGACCACTAGAACCCAGGATGCTGCCGGGGCCATGCAGTGGTTGTCCTGGGGTGAACCCCGTCACGCCAGTTCGAGCACCACCCTCCCGATCGCGGCCCCGGTGCGCAGCCGCTCCACGGCCTCGGTCAGCCGCTCCGGCCCGTACCGCTCGATCGGCAGGCTCAGCACACCCGCCGCCAGCTCGGTCAGCAGCCGCTCGGCGTCCGCGGCCACCTCCTTGCCGCGTGTCATCAGGTTCACGGGCAGCAGGGACACATCGGCCAGCAGGAAGTCCGCGAGGTCCACACTGAAGTCGCGGCCTGCGGTGTAGCCGACCAGGGCGACTCGGCCGCGCGGGCGGACCAGACCCAGTGCATCCCGCAGCACCGGACCGCCCACGGTGTCGACGACCGCATCGACTTGCCCGCCCACCGTCTCGAGCGACATCTCGGTCGCCAGGACCGCCTTGGCCGCAGCGGGCACGTGGTCCAGCTTGGACGCGCGGCCGACGACGCCGATCACCTCGGCCCCGGCCCGCGCGGCCACCTGCACGGTCAGGGACCCCACCGCACCCGCCGCGCCGGTCACCAGGACCCGCTCGTCCGCTCGCACGGCCGCGACCGAGTGCACCGCAGCCCAGGCCGTACTGGCCGGTGTGAAGAATCTGCACGCCAGGGCGGGATCCGTGCCCTCCGGGACCGCGATCACGGCCGCATCGGGCACCACGGCATGCTCGGTCCAGCAACCGTCCAGGCGCAGCCCGAGCCCCTTGCCGTTGACCCTCACCAGGGCGCCTTCCGGATGAGTGTCCGAGGTGAGCACGACCCCGCACCCGTTGGTGCCGGGCACCGCCGGGAGATCCGGCAGTATCCCGAACTTGCCGTCGACGACATTGAGGTCGAGGTGGGCGACCTGTGACGCCAGCATCCGTACGAGGGTCTGCCCGGGGCTCGCCTCGGGCACGGGCCGCTCCACCAGCCGGGGCAGCCGACCGAACTGCTCCAGCACCAGCGCACGTGACATCTCGCCGCTCACAGCTTCACTCCGTACCGACGCAGGACCCGGGACGCGACGATCCGCAGCACACGGTCGAAGACGAACCCGAGCATGCCCAGGGTGATGATCCCGACGAAGACCCAGTCGATACGGCCGTAGTTGCGGGAGGTCCAGATCAGCGCGCCGAGTCCCACCTGGGCGGCGACGATCTCGGCGGAGACGATGGTCAGGAAGCTGTTGCCCATCGCCAGGCGCGCCCCGGTGACGATGTACGGCACTGTCGACGGCAGCACGACCCCCTGCAGGATCTGCCGCCGGCTCGCGCCCAGGCTGGCCGCGGCGCGCAGCTTCGACTCGCTCACCGACATGACGCCGGCGCTGGTGTTCAGGATGACGATGAAAACGGCCGTGTAGAAGATCAGGACGACCTTCGAGGACTCGCCAATGCCCAGCCACACCACGGCGAGGGTCACGAAGGCGATCGGCGGGATGAAACGGAAGAACTCGATGTAGGGCTCCAGGAGTTGGCGCAGGGGCCGGATCTGCCCGATGAACAGGCCGACCGGTACGCCCACCAGGAGGCCGAGCCCCCAGCCGATCAGAATCCGGCGGCTGGAGGCGATGATCGAGTTGGTGAGCGTACCGTCGCCCGCCAGCTCGCCCGCCGCGGACAGGGTCGCGCTCGGGGAGGCGACGAGTGACGGGCCGTAACTCATCGAGAGCAGCTGCCAGACGCCGATACCGACGAGGACGGACACCGCGTACACGGCGAGGGTGCGCAGTCTGAGCCGGGCGGCCTGCAGGGCGCGCCGCTCGGTGCGCCCTGCGTCGACGGTCATGGTCGTCATCGTTCGTCCTCCGGACCGCGTTCGGTGTCGAGTCCCTGTTCGCGCAGTGTCTTGCGTACCTCTTCGCCGATGTCCTGCCGCAGACTGCGGCGCAGCTCCAGGGCCGCCGGGTCCGACTCGTCGCGCGGCCTGGGCAGGTCCACGGTGTAGATGGACTTGACGGAGCCCGCGGGGCCGGCGGTCATGACGGCTACGCGGTCCGCCAGGAGGATCGCCTCGTCGATGTCGTGGGTGACGAACACGACGGTGCAGCCCGAGGCCTGCCACAGGCGGGCCATCTCCTCCTGCATCACCTGCCGGGTCTGCGCGTCGAGCGCCCCGAACGGCTCGTCCATCAGCACCACTTGGGGCCGATTGGCCAGCACGCGCGCGATCTGCACGCGCTGGCGCATACCGCCGGACAGCTGGGCGGGGTAGCGGTCGGCGCAGTGCCGCAGGCCGACAAGGCCCAGATACTCGTCGGCCAGCGCCGTCTGCTCGGCCCGGGACTTGCCGCGCATACGAGGGCCGAACGCGACGTTCTGACGGACCGTCAGCCAGTCGAAGAGGGCCTCGCTGCTCTGGAAGACCATGCCGAGCTCGGGATCGGGCCCGGTGACGGGCGTGCCGTCGACGGTCAGGCTGCCCTGGTGCGGTCGCACGAACCCGGCCAGTGCGGACAGCAGCGTGGACTTGCCGCAGCCACTCGGCCCGAGCAGACAGAGGAACTCACCGGCGGCGATGTCGAGCGAAATGTCGCGTACGGCATGGAAAGAGCCGAACCGGATGTCGACGCCGTCGACGCGCACGGCCGCGCCGTGCCCGCCCTCGGACGTCGCGGGGGACAGGTCGGCCTCGATGGCCTTCGTCATCACGATCCCTTCGTCTGCTGGGTGAACCAGCCGCGCAGCGCCGTCCTGGCCACATCCGGCCGGGACTTGGCCTTGCCAGTGTCGACATAGAACTGAGCGGTTGCGGTGTACGTCTTGAGGTCGGCAGAGGTGATGTCGCGCACCCCGAAGTCGATCTCCTTGATCGCCTCGACGGTCTGGGCGGTGGGGATTCTCGCGGCCTTCTGCGTGGCCGCCGCCGCGGCGTCCGGGTCCGACTCGGTGCGCCGGGCCGCGTCCTGCAGGGGCCGGGCTACTTTCGCGGCGATGCTCTTGTGGCTGCTCAGCCAGGAGTTGTCGGCGATGAGCCACTGGGCGTACGACACCCCGTAGTCGCCGGTCGTCCCCACGATCCGCCCGCCGAGCTCGACACCCTTCTCGGGCCAGGGGTCCCACAGGACGTACGCGTCCACGTCGCCCTTCTGCAGCAGAGCCGGGATCTCGGGCGGATCGGCGGTGATGAACGTGACCGACTTCTTGTCGATGCCCTTCGCCTCCAGGAACCGGGTCGCCGCGAGCTCGGACAGGCCCGGCACGACGGCCACCTTCCGGATCTTCGCCGGTGAGCCGGTCTTCGGGCCGAGGACGACCTTGAGGTAGCGGCCGGACTGCTCGTAGACGAGGAGCGAACGCAGGCCGGGGTTCTGCTGCAACTGGCCGATCGTGGTGGTGTCCGAGTTCCCGGCCAGCTGCACCTGGCCGCCGGCGAGCGCGTCGACGCCCTCGCCGCCCCTGCCGAACTGGACCAGCTGGACCTTGACCCCGTGCTTGGCCCACAGCCCCTGCGCATCGGCGAGGAAGAAAGGCGCGAAGGACGGGTCGATGCCGACGGCGACGCGGACCGTCGGGCCTTCGGTACCGCCGCCCCCGCGGCGGAGTCGGTGGTGGCCGCGCCGCACGCGCTGAGCGAGACCGACGTGACGGCGGTGAGGAGGGCGACGACGCACGTGGCGGAGCGTCCTCTGCTGGCCTGTGGCTCCATGAGCACCTCGATGGGTGGTGGCGGGAATGCGCGCACCGTAGAACGCGGCGGGGCGGGCGCGCATGGACGGTGGTCCGCTCAGCGGGACACGACCTGCCCGGCGACCGCCGGCCGCTGCGCGGCGAGTGCCCGCCGCCGGGCGGTCTGCTGGGCGGAACGGTTCCATAGGCGGACGTGCCGCCTCACTCGATGCTCAGACACAGGCTCTCAAGGCCATGCATCGACTGCAGCAGGAGGTCACGCACGATGACGACGGGTGAAGGTTCGCTCGCCTCCAAGGGCAGAAGCCGGTCCGGGCGCGGGCGCGGAGGGCAGCCCGGCCGGCAGGACTGGACGTCGTGGCCCCACTACGACGCGGCGGCCGCGGGATTCCGCGGTTACTGGTATCCGGTCACATGGTCCAGCCAGATCACGGGCAAGCCGCTCCCGTTCACGATCTGCGGCGAGAACATCACGCTGATCCGCGACGGCGGAAAGGCCTACGCTCTGCACAACCGCTGCCCGCACCGCGGGGTGCCGCTGTCCGAGGGCAACCAGCAGTTCCCGGGCACTGTCAGCTGCCCCTACCACGGCTGGACGTTCGACCTGCCCACCGGCAATCTGGCCGCGGTCATCACCGACGGGCCCGACTGCCGGCTGACCGGCAAGGTCCAGGTGCAGACATACGCGGTCGAGGAGCGCCTCGGCATGGTGTGGGTCTACATTCCCCTCGCCGACGAGGAGCCGCACCCCATCGACGAGCAGCTCCCCGAGGAACTCGTCTCCAACGCCTTCGTCATGGGCGGCCGTATCGAGCCCCGCAGCGGGAACTGGCGTTTCGCCTGCGAGAACGGCTTCGACGAGGGGCACGCCAAGTATCTGCACCGAACGGCCCTGTGGCGGCTGTTCAAGCCGATGCCGACCTGGAACATCACCCGGATCGTGCCCAGGGGCCGCTGGATCTTCCGCGTGCAGGACGAGGTCCACTGGGAGGCCGACTTCCCCGGCGTCGGCCGCTGGACAAACAAGCGCTGGTGGAAGCTGCAGCCGCCGAAGGAGACCTTCAACATCGGCAACACCGGCGCCGCCGACAAGATCAACCCGACGATCGAGGCCCAGGAGTTCCCCGGCTTCGCATCCCTGTCCATGCCGGGGGTGCTGCGCATCGTCTACCCCAAGTTCATCCACTACGAGTTCTACGTCCCCGTCGACGCGGACCATCACCGCTACGTGGGCGTGATGGTCAACTTCACCGAGGGCTGGAAGACCCTCGGCTTCTACGCCAAGTACCTGGGCGCCATCCGCTGGCTGTTCCACGGACAGTTCTCCGGCCAGGACGCCTGGATGGTCGACGTCACCGACGCGCCCCCGGAGAAGCTCTACCGCCCCGACATCTCACTGACCGCCTGGCGGAACCTCAGCGAGGAGGAGTACGGCAAGAAGCTCGCCGCCGTCGGCGCCGGGGCCCCGGCCGAGAAGACCGAGAAGGAGACGTGAGGACGTGCGCCGCACACTGCTCGCCGTGCTGGCCGGAGCCGCCCTCGCCATGGGGCTGCCCTGGGCCAGGAAACGCTTCGAGCGCACCACCATGACCCAGGTCCACAGGATCAACCAATGAGTGGCGACGGACTGGCGGGACTCGACGCCCCCCGTCGCGCCTGGGCGGAGGAGGCCTGGCGGCACGTCACCGGCGACCGTCTGCGCGACCTGATCATCGGGCTCGTCGACATTCCGAGCCCCACCGGTGACGAGGGCCCGCTCGCCACGCACATCGCGGACATACTCAAAGCCTCGGGATGCCGCGCCGCGGTCCAGCCGCTCGACGACCGGCATGCCAATGCCTGGGCCAGGCCTCCGGCGACGGAACCGGCCCCGACCTCATGCTGTACGCGCCGATCGACACCCTGACCGTGGGCGAGGAGAGCGAGGATCTCCCCTGGATCGGCCCGGAGCTGCGGGACGACATGCGTCCGCAGGCCACCGTCTACGACGACCTGGTGACCGGCCTCGGGGCGTCGAACCCCAAGGGGCACGTGGCCTGCGTGATGATGGCCGCCGAAGCGATCTCCCTCGCCGGGGTCCCGCTCACCGGCGACCTGGTCGCGGCGTTCGGCGCGGGCGGCATGCCCACCAACGCCCGTCCGGCCGGCACCCGCCGCAACACCGGGCAGGGCGTGGGCTGTTCCTTCCTCCTCGAGCAGGGGGTGTGGACCGACTACGCCCTCATCGCCAAGCCCGGCTGGACCGTCTCCCGGGACGAGGTCGGCGTCGTCTGGTTCGAGGTCACCGTCGGCGGCACGCACACCTACGTGGGTTCCCGTCACCGGCTGCCGTACGACAACGCCATCGCCCGCGCCGGCGAGGTCGCCCGGCACCTGGAGGAATGGTTCGTCGCCTACGCCGACCGCCACACCGGCGGCACCGTCGCTCCGCAGGGCATCGTCTCCTCCGTACGCGGCGGCTGGCCGCGCATGGCGGCGGTCACCCCGGCCGCCTGCACCCTCAGGGTGGACCTGCGCATCAGCCCCGACACGACCCCGATGCAGGCCAAGCGGGAGTTCACGGCCGCACTGGAGGCCATCCAGGACAAGATGCCCGGACTCGACGTCACGGCCGAGATGATCCTGGGCATCCCCGGGACGCGGACCGGTCCGGACAGCTGGATCTTCCGGAGCGCGGCGGCCGGCTGGGAGGCCTTCGAGGGACGCGAGCACGAGGTGATCCGCGGCAACAGCGGCGCCACCGACGCCAACATCCTGCGTGGTCGCGGCATCCCCTCCGTGCGGGTCGGCATGCCGAAGGTCAGCGCCGCCGAGGCGCCCTTCGAGATCGACTTCGCGCGGGGCATGAACACCGTCTCCGTACGGGCCATGGAGAAGCTGACGCGCCATCTGATCCGTACGGCCGTCGACACCGCCACCCGGTCCCGCGCCGAACTGCACGAGCTGGAAGGAGAGCCGGAATGACCGAGATCGTCCTCGGGGTGGGCGCGTCGCACAGCACGCTGATGAACACCCACTGGGAGGAGACCTTCCACAAGGACCGCGCCGAACGGTTCCGTGACGCGCTGCGCTCGGCACGCGACGAACTCGCGGCGGCCCGCCCCGACACGGTGATCCTGGTCGGCTCCAACCACTTCCGCGGCTTCTGGCTGGACCTGATCCCCAGCTTCACGATCGGCGTGGGGGAGTGCATCGCCAGCGGTGAGTCCGGCACCCCCGAGGGAGCCCAGCGAGTCGACGTGCCACTCGCCCGCTACGTCGCCAACTCACTTGTGGAGGGCGGCCGTTTCGACGTCGCCTTCTCGGCTCGCCTCCAGATCGACCATGGCCAGTCGCACGCGATCCAGTACCTCCTCGACGGCCTCGACGTGGAGATCGTGCCGCTGGTCGTGAACGTCTTCGCTCCGCCGCTGCCGACCCTGGACCGCTGCGAGCAGCTGGGCCGGGCGATCCGGGAAGCCGTGCTCGTGTTTCCCGAGGGCCGCCGCGTCGCCGTCATCGGCTCCGGTGGTCTTTCGCACCGCCTGCCTTGGCCGGAATGGCGTGATCCGCACGGCGAGGACGAGGAGTTCATGGTCGGCACCTGGCTCAACGGCCGGGACAACTGGCAGGACTACGATGCCCGCCGCCGCGAGATCATCCGGGCCGCCGAGGCCGCGCTCAACCCCGAGTTCGACGACGAGTTCCTGTCCCTCGTCGAGCGCGGCCAGACGCACCGCATTACCGAGTACACCACCGAAGCGCTTCAGAAGACGGCGGGCAACGGAGCGCAGGAGCTGCGCACCTGGCTGCTGATGGCGGCCCTGCTCGACCACGCACCCGCCCGCCGCCTGGCGTACGAGCCCATGCCCGAGTGGCTCACCGGCATGGCCGTCGCCGTCCTCGACCCCGCACGCACCACCCAGGAAAGGCTTCCCAATGCTGATGTCAAGCCGCTGCCGTGACAGTTGGTGTGGCTTGGTAGCACGCTCCGTCGCGGATCATGGCCCACAGGACATTG
>NZ_JBHYVB010000289.1:1782-11436 GCF_042750115.1 Streptomyces sp. NPDC059455 | reverse complement strand
CGCGGCGGCGCCGTGGGGGTCGGACGACGCGGCGGCGCCATGGGGGCCGGACGACGCGGCGGCGCCATGGGGGCCGGACAACGCGGCGGCGCCATGGGGGCCGGACAACGCGGCGGCGCCATGGGGGCCGGACAACGCGGCGGCGGCGTGGGGGTCGGACGAGGCGACCGGGGCTCGGCCGATCGCGGGGGTGACACGGGCATCCGGCCCGGCCGCGGCCGAAGCGCGGGTCGTTCAGGCGTCGCGGGCGGCGACGACGCCCGTGGCCGGGATCGCGACCAGGATCACACCGTGGACCCGGGTCGGCGGGCCCGGCGCGTCCGTCCCCGTGCGGGCGTCCGGGCCGGTGTCCGAGCCGACGCCGACGCCGTCCCGGGCACCCGAGCCGATGCCGCTGCGGGAGCGGGCGCCGATGGCCGTACACCAGTCGGTGCCGATGCCCGTACACCAACCGGTGCCGATGGCCGTACACCAGCCGGTGCCCATGCCCGTACACGAGCCGCTGCCGATGGCCGTGCACGAGCGGGTGCCGGAGCCCGAGTGCGGGTCCGGGGTGGAGCCGTGGGGTGGGACCGGGTCGTGGGCCGGGGTCGAGCAGGAGATGGGGCCCGAGCCGGAGCCCGCTCCCGGGACCGGTCTGACCCCCGCCCTGCGGCCCGTACCGCTGCAGCAGGCGCCGCTCGCGCGGCCACCCCGGCCCCGGCCACCCCGCTGGGTCCGGGATCACCCGATTGGTTAGACTCGGGTAGGGGCTGCGCATTCCTGCGTTCCGTCACGCGCGGGACGCCTCGGGTGATGCGCATGGAACGTCGTGCGACATCGTGGTCAGCCCCTTTCGCACAGTACAAAGCGATCTGACGGGGTGACGTACCCACCATGTCCGAAACCCACATCGACACGACCCAGGCGCGCCCGCGGGACGCCGCCGCGGCCCAGGCCGATGGTTCTCAGGGCAAGCACCGGGGGCAGGCCGCGTCCGAGGAGACCCAGGCACCGGTCCACGGCCGCCACCGTCGCCCGAACGAGAACGGCTCCTGAGGACCGTCAAGACCCCAAGGCCTCAAGGCCCCAAGGCCTCAGGTCCTCGAGGCCGTAGGCACCTCAGGGTCGTCCCCGATCGCGGGACGGGCTGGATTTCCCCCGGAAGTCCGGCCCGCCCGGCGATCGCGGGGTGTCCCCGGCCAGCCCCCTCCTCCCGGCCGATGGCACCTCACCCCCGCTTGAGCCCCAGCACCTCCACCGCCGCGAAGCCCTCCCCGCCCCGCTCCGCGAAGTACGGCGTCAGCGCCGCGTCCAGTTCCTCGAAGCCGAAGGCGTCCCCCTTCGCGTCCACCTTCGCCGCCACCTTCGGCCGCTCCAGGATCGCCAGCATGCCGCCGTGCACCACGAACACCTGCCCGTTCACCTTCGCCGCGCCCGGTGAGGCGAGATAGCCGACCAGCGGGGCCACGTGTTCGGGGGCGAGGGCGTCGAGGCGACCGTCCTCCGGAAGCTCGAAGTCCGCGAAGACGTCCTCGGTCATCCGGGTGCGGGCGCGCGGGCAGATGACGTTGGCCGTCACCCCGTACTTGGCGAGGGCCGCCGCCGTGGACGTGGTGAGGCCGACGATGCCGCCCTTGGCCGCCGCGTAGTTCGGCTGGCCCGGTGAACCGGCGAGGAACGCCTCGGAGGAGGTGTTGATGATCCGGCCGTGCACCGGGCCGCCGTCCGCCGCCTTGGACCGCTCGCGCCAGTGCGCGGCGGCGAAGCGGATGGTGTTGAAGTGGCCCTTGAGATGGACCCGGATCACCGAGTCCCACTCGTCCTCGCCCATCGAGAAGACCATCCGGTCGCGCAGGATGCCCGCGTTGTTGACCAGGATGTCCAGCGCGCCGTAGGTGTCGATCGCGAGCCGGACCAACTCGCCCGCCTCCGTGTAGTCGGCCACGTCGCCCGCGTGGGCCGTGGCCCGGCCGCCGGCCGCGCGGATCTCCTCGGCGACCTGCTCGGCGGGTCCCGCCGATGCCTCGCCGCTGCCGTCGCGTCCGCCCTGCCCGTAGTCGTTGACGACGACATTGGCGCCCAGCCGCGCCAGTTCCAGGGCCTCGGCGCGGCCGAGGCCGCGTCCGGCGCCGGTGACGATCGCGGTCTTCCCGGTCAGCGGGCCGGTCACATCTCGATGCATGTGCGCAGCGCCTCCCCGGTCCGCATCTGGCCTATCGC
Source organism: Streptomyces sp. NPDC059455 (assembly GCF_042750115.1). Classification (NCBI taxonomy): domain Bacteria; kingdom Bacillati; phylum Actinomycetota; class Actinomycetes; order Kitasatosporales; family Streptomycetaceae; genus Streptomyces; species Streptomyces sp. NPDC059455. The sequence continues at coordinate 9,234 of NZ_JBHYVB010000289.1, read as the reverse complement.
CTCGTTGATCTCGCCGAGCCGCACCCGGTGGGTGATCAGCCCTTCGAGGTCGATCCGGCCCGCCCGCCACAGGTCGATGGTGCGCCGGTAGGAGCGGAGCACATCGCCGCCGCCGTACAGCGAGGGCAGGATCCGCTTCTCGTCGAAGAACAGCTCGAACATGTTGAGCTGGAGGAAGTCGTCCAGCGCCCCGGCGCCGACCACGCACAGCGTGCCACCGCGCCGGGTGATCTCGTACGCCCGGCGGGCGGTGGCGGAACGGCCCACGACCTCGAAGACGTAGTCGAAGCCCTCGCCCGCCGTGACGCTGTTCTTGGCGGTGTCGAGACCGTCCGGGGTCACCGCCTCGGTGGCGCCGAAGCGCAGCGCGGCCTCGCGCCGCGACTCCACGGGGTCGACGGCGACGATCTGCGCCGCGCCCGACGCCCTCGCCCCCTGGATGACGCTGATGCCCACCCCGCCGCAGCCGATGACCGCGACCGATGAACCGGCCTCCACCCGGGCGGTGTTGAAGACGGCCCCGAGCCCGGTGGTCACCCCGCAGCCGATGAGCGCCGCGATGTCGTACGGGACGTCGTCGGGGATCGGCACGGCACAGGGCGCGGCCAGGACGATCTCCTCGGCGAAGGTGCCGGTCCCGGACATCCCGAAGACGTCCTCCGGACTGCCGCCTGGGCGGCGGAAGTTGGGGGTTCCGGCGTTCATGAACCCGGTCAGGCACAGCTCGGTCTGACCGCGTTGACAGGCCGGGCAGCCGCCGCACGCGGGCAGCCAGCACACCAGCACCCGGTCGCCGGCGCTCAGCCCGGTCACCCCGTCGCCCACGTCGAGGATCTCGCCCGCGCCCTCGTGGCCGGGGACGAATGGCGCGGGCTGCGGCAGCACCCCGGCCATCGCGGAGAGGTCGGAGTGGCACAGCCCGGTGGCCCTCAGCCGCAGCCGGACCTTGCCGGGGCCGAAGCCCACCGCCTCGATGTCGTCGAGGACCTCGAGCTTGTCCTGTCCCGTCTCGTGAAGTACGGCTGCGCGCACAGCGGCTCCTCGTGATGTCGAGCGTGCGTGTTCTCAGGCGTGCCTGGCGTGCGTGCTCTCAGTCATGCGTCATCTCAGGCATGCGTCATCTCAGGTGTGCGTCATCTCAGGTGTGCGTCATCTCAGGTGTGTTCGACGATGGTGTCGGTGAGGACCGGTGCGTCGTCCCGCTCGACGGCGGTCGCCGTCACCTGGACCCGCCCCTCGTCCTGCCACATCCGGACGCGCAGGGTCTCGCCCGGGTACGCGACCCCGGCGAAGCGGGTGGTGTACGAGCGCACCCGGGCCACCTCCCCGTCCAGCGCCGTGTCCACGACCGCCTTGAGCACCATCCCGTACGAGCACAGCCCGTGCAGGATGGGCCGCTCGAACCCCGCCAGCTTGGCGAACTCGGGGTCGGCGTGGAGCGGGTTCCAGTCCCCGGAGAGCCGGTAGAGCAGCGCCTGGTCCTCGCGGATGGCCCGCTCCACCGTGCGGTCCGGCTCGCGGGCCGGGGGCTCCAGGCGGTCGGAGGGGCCGCGCTCACCGCCGAAGCCGCCCTCGCCCCGGACGAAGATCCGGGTGTCGCAGGTCCACAGCGGGCCGTCCGCGTCGGCGACGTCGGAGCGCAGCACGATGACGGCCGCCTTGCCCTTGTCGTAGACGGCGGCGACCTTCGAGGTCTGGGTGGCGTCCCCGCCGAGCGGGATGGGCCGGTGCAGTTCGACGGTCTGACCGCCGTGCAGTACGGCGGCGAGGTCGACGTCGATACCGGGTGCGGCAATGCCTCCGGCGACCGCCATCCCGCCGCCCGCGACGGTCGCGAAGCTGGGGAGCACATGGAGCTTGCTCTCCAGGGTGTAGCGGAGCTCCTGGGGGTCGGTGGCGGGGATTCCGGCGCCGATGCCCAGGTGGTAGAGCTGGATGTCCTTCTGCCCCCAGATGAGAGCCGTGCTCCGGGGTTCGGCCGAGATGGCCTTCGCGACATCGATGGGCATGGGGCGACACCACTCCTTGGTCCGCTCGCTGGGCCACGGTCCGAAGACCCCGGCCCGCCCGTCCGCACCGTCGGCCGTGCCGGGGTCGTCGCTGGTCGGCAGGGTCGCGCCGTCCGCGTGGACATGTAGAACGCGTTCTAGCCGATGGCACCCTGTATAGCCCAATCGCCCCGAAGGGGGAAGGGTGCGGACGGCGCGTGCTGACGACCCGTCAGGTGGCGGCGGCCGGGGTACCGAAGGCCCCGGGACAAATGTCACGGCCATCCCCCGACATCCGCATCTGCCCAGCTCATACGGGGATCCGTAGGGTCGGACGCATGTATGCCACCGCCACGCGCATCGAGCGCCTCAAGCCACCGGGCCGCCGCGCCTTCGTGCCCTGGCTCTTCATGCTCACGGGGGACGTACAGGCGCTCTTCAAGGGGAAGACGCCGCTGCCCTGGCTCGGTGGCGCGGGAGTGGCGGCCTTCATGGCGCTCTACCTCACCACCGTCTTCACCGCCCTCGACGAGCGCCGCCGCCACACCAGGACCCCGCCGCTGTCGCTGGCCGGGCTGGCGGCGGTCACCTATGCGCTGGGCATCGGCTACGCCGGGAACTGGCTGCTGTGCTTCCCGCTGCTGTCGCTGGCCTCCGGGATCGTGCTGCGCGGGGGGAGGCGGAAGCTGGGGCCCGTCATCCTCGTGCTGTCCGCCTCCGCGGGAGTCATCGCCGGGCTCCGCGGCGGCGCCTCGGACTCGCTCACGGTCAGTTACGGCACCATGCTGTCCGGTCTGGTGACGGCGGCCATCCTGTCGCTCTTCGAGACCGTGGCCCAGCTCCGCGCGACCCGCCAGGAGCTGGCCCGTACGGCGGTGGAGAAAGAGCGGCTGCGGTTCTCCCGCGATCTGCACGACCTGCTGGGCCACACCATGTCGGTCGTCGTGGTCAAGGCGGAGGCGGTGCGCCGGCTCGCCCCGAAGAACCTGGAGGCCGCGCTGGGGCAGGCCGCGGACATCGAGGCGGTGGGGCGGCAGGCGCTCACCGAGATCCGCGAGGCCGTGACCGGCTATCGCGAGGGCAGCCTGGCCACCGAGCTGGACCGGGCCCGCTCGGCGCTGGACGCCGCCGGTATCGAGGCCGTCGTCCGCCGCGAGGGGCCGCCGCTGGCCCCGCAGACGGAGGCGCTGCTGGGGTGGGTGGTCCGCGAGGGCGTCACCAATGTGGTGCGGCACAGCGGGGCGTCCCGGTGCGAGATCGAGGTGCGGAGCGGCATGGACCGGGTACGGCTGGAGATCACGGACAACGGGGGCGGCGTAGGCTCCCGTGCCACCGGTACGCGCGCGGCGGGCGCGACGGGTGCAGCGGACGCGACTGGCGCGACTGGCGCGACTGGCGCGACTGGCGCGGACATGGCGGGCGCGGACGGCGGGATCGGCGCGATCGGCGGTACGGGGCTCAAGGGCCTGGCCGAGCGGCTGTCCGCGGCGGGCGGCTCGCTGGAGTCCGGCCCCGGTGGGCGCCGGGGCTTCCGGCTCGTCGCCGAACTGCCGGTGGATACGGAGGATGTGGTGGAGGCCGAGGTCGAGGGGGCCCGGACGGCGTGAACGAGGCGAAGGGCGCGCACGGCGCGGAGGACGTGGCCGCGGCGGAGGGCACGAAGGACGTGATCAGGCTCCTGCTCGCCGAGGACCAGGGGATGATGCGGGGCGCGCTCGCCCTGCTGCTCGGGCTCGAGGACGACTTCGAGATCGTCGCGCAGCTCGGGAACGGGGACGAGATCGTGCCCCGGGCCCTGGAGACCCGGCCCGATGTGGCGCTGCTCGACATCGAGCTGCCCGGCCGCAGCGGTCTGGACGCGGCCGCCGCGCTGCGCGAGGCGCTGCCGGACTGCCAGGTGCTGATCCTCACCACCTTCGGCCGCCCCGGCTATCTGCGCCGGGCGATGGAGGCGGGGGCGGCCGGGTTCCTGGTCAAGGACGGCCCGGTGGAGGAGCTGGCCGTGGCGATCCGCCGAGTGCTGGCCGGTGAGCGGGTGATCGACCCGGGCCTGGCCGCGGCCGCGCTCAGCGCGGGCCCCAACCCACTGACCCAGCGCGAGCGCGATGTGCTCTCGGCGGCGGTGGACGGGGCGACGGTCGCGGACATCGCGACCAAGGTGCGCCTCTCCCCCGCCACCGTGCGCAACTATCTCTCCTCGGCCATCGGCAAGACCCAGACCCGCAACCGCATGGAGGCCGTCCGCGCCGCCCGCCAGAACGGCTGGCTGTGAGTCGGCTACGAGGGGCCGCGGGTGACCGTGACCGCGGGCGTCCTCGGCAGCAGGACGGCCATCAGCACCACCGCCGTCGCGATGATCCCGGTGGCCACGACGAAGGCGAGGCCGTCCCCGGCCGCGAGCGCCTCCGGTCCGGCCCCGCCGTGCCCCGTGATCCGCTCGGCCGCGACCGTGGCCAGCACGGTCAGGCCGCGCATGCCGCCGATCTGCTGAGTACGTCCCCGGTGGGCACCCGTCGAAGGGCCGTGGCCCCGGGCGCCGCGGGCCGGTGGCGGTGCGGCAGGATGAGCGGGTGACTCAGTCTGCTGCCGCCGCCGCGCCCGCGGTCCCCGACCGCACCGTGCTCGACGCCTTCGAGGCGGCGAAGGGCTTCATGCCGCTGGACGAGGGGCTCGCCCTGTATGCGGCGGCCGTGCGGGCGGCGGCGCCAGGGCTGCCGCTGGTGGAGGTCGGCACGTACTGCGGGCGCTCCACGATCCTGCTGGCCGACGCCGCCCGCGCGGCCGGGACGGTCGCCGTGACCGTGGACCACCACCGGGGCTCCGAGGAGCAGCAGCCGGGCTGGGAGTACCACGACCCGGAGGTGGTCGACCCCGAGGTGGGGCGGATGGACACGCTGCCCACCTTCCGCCGTACCCTCCACCGGGCGGGCCTGGAGGACCACGTCATCGCCATGGTCGGGCGGTCCCCGCGGGTCGCGGCGGTGTGGGGGAAGCCGGTCGGGCTGGTGTTCATCGACGGCGGGCACACCGACGAGCACGCGAGCGCCGACTACGAGGGCTGGGCGCCGCATGTCGCGCCGGGTGGGCTGCTGGTGATCCACGACGTCTTCCCCGACCCGGCCGACGGCGGCCAGGCGCCGTACCGGATCTACCGCCGCGCGCTCGCCTCCGGCGCGTTCACCGAGGTCTCCGCCACCCGCTCGCTCCGCGTCCTGCGCCGCACCGCGGCCGCCCCGCCCGCCTGACCGCGAGCCTCCCGAGCACTCGGCCGGGGCGCCCGCCTGACCGCGAGCCTCCCGAGCACTCGGCCGGGGCGCCCGCCTGACCGCGAGCACTCGGCCGGGGCGCCCGGCGCCCGAGGCGCGTCGGCCGGGCCGCTACCATCGCCCGCGTGTCCTACGGCAGCTTTCCTCCTGAGCCCGGTCGTCGCGGCGGCACCCTCGCCATCGTCCTGGTGGCGCTGATACCGGCCTGCTTCGTCGGCTGGCTGTTGTGGAGTTCCCTGGGCGGTTCGAAGGACGACGACGCGGACGGCACGGGCGGGGCGGGCGGGCCCACGACCTCCTCGACGTCCTCCCCGCCGCCCCCGTCGTCCGGCGCGTCCGTACCGTCCGCACCGTCCTCACCGCCTACCCCATCCGGGGAGTCCGGAAAGCCCGGAGTGCCCGGAAAGCCCCTCAAGGGCAAGGTCGTGGTGATCGACCCCGGCCACAATCCGCACAACCGCGACCATCCCTCGCAGATCTCCCGGCTCGTGGACATCGGCACCGAGCAGAAGGAGTGCGACACCACGGGCACGGAAACCAACTCCGGCTACCCCGAGGCGTCCTTCACCCTCGATGTGGCGCGCCGCGCCCGCACCCTGCTCGAAGCGCGCGGCGCCACCGTGCGATTCACCCAGGACGGCGACCGGCCGTACGGGCCGTGCGTCGACGAGCGCGCGGAGATCGGCAACAAGGCCCACGCCGACGCGGTGGTCTCCGTGCACGCGGACGGCGCGGCCGCCGGGGAGCGCGGCTTCCATGTGATCCTGCCCAAGTCCGTACGGGGCGGCGGCGCGGACACCTCCGCCATCACCGCGCCGTCCCGCCAACTCGGCGAGCGGCTGCGCGGCGAGTTCGCCAAGGCCACCGGCAGTGCGCCCGCGCAGTACATCGGCGACGGCAGCGGGTTGGACGTCCGGGGTGACCTGGGCGGACTCAACCTCTCCACCGTTCCGAAGGTGTTCATCGAGTGCGGCAACATGCGCGACTCCCAGGACGCCGCCGAACTGACCGACACGGCGTGGCGCGAACGCGCGGCACACGGTATCGCACAGGGCATTACGGACTTCTTGAACGAGTAGCGCCGCCACAACCGAACGGGAGGTCACGACCGGGATACCGATGGGACACCCCCGGTCTCCGCAGGCGGATTCACCCGTACGATGGGGCCCACCCCCGACGCCTTCGCGCTATCGCGCCTGGCGGCAGCGCTCGTACAGACGAAACCGACAAAGGACCTCACGTTGAACATCCGCTCGCTCACTCGAGGCGACGGCGTGGTGATCGGAGCAGCGGTGTTGCTGTTCATCGCCTCCTTCCTCGACTTCTACACCGTCGACTGCGGCGGTAGCAGCTTCTGCAAGGACGCCGGTGAGAACGGATGGAAGTCCGACTTCTTCCCCGTACTGCCGTCGATCTTCCTGGCCGGCGTGATCGCCGCGGCGCTCATCGTCTCCGCGCGTTTCCAGCCCGCGGGCCGCAACCTCTTCGGGCTCTCGCTCGAGCAGTGGGGCTCGGCGCTCGCGGTCTTCGCGGCCTGGAGCTCGTTGTGGACGATCATCGGTGGCCCGGACGGAGTCGACAAGGGCGTCGGGCAGATCCTCGGCCTGATCGCCACCCTGGCGATGGCGGCCGTCGCGCTGCTCACCCAGCGCGTCCCGGCTCTCAAGGCCCCGCTGATGAACGCCTCCGCCCCGGCCCCGGCCCCGTACGGCGCCCAGGGCCCGCAGCCGGGGTACGGGTACCCGGGTCCGGGCGGTGCCCAGCCCGGCGCCCCCGCGCCGTACGGCACCCCGCAGCCCGGTCAGCCCGGTCAGCCGCAGCCCGGCCAGCCCTTCGGCGGCCAGCAGGCTCCGGCCCCCACCCCGCCGGCCGCGGGTGGCGGGGACTTCGCCCCGTTCTGGTTCGCGGTGCCGGTGGCCCGTCCGCTGTACGCGGAGGACGGTTCGTCGAACACCATCGCCGAACTGGCCCCCGGCACCTGGTACCTCGCGGTGGAGCAGCGCGGTCAGGCGCTGGTCGCCCAGACCCAGGACGGCCGCCGCGGTGTGCTGCAGGACACCACGGGGATCCAGCGCGGCTGACCCGCGTATGCGCGACGCATGACGCGCGGACGCACATCGCATGACATGACCGTGCGCGTCGCATGACACACCACGGCCCCGCGCCCGCAAAGCTCGGGCGAGGGGGCGGTTGCCTTT
>NZ_JBHYVB010000289.1:0-1772 GCF_042750115.1 Streptomyces sp. NPDC059455 | reverse complement strand
TGGCGCTCCCCATGCCGCGCGCACCCAAAACCATTGAATTCACGGCGCGCGTCGAATCACACCCCCCCCCCCCACCCCCTAACCCCGGGGCCGAGGGGCCGTTGCCATGTGCGGCCCCGGCCCGTACAGTCCGGCCGGTGTGCGGCTGACGTGCCATCAGCCGCCGTTCTCCACCCTGTCCGGCGGAACGAGGGGGCTTCCATGCGGCTCGGTCTGGCGCTCGGCTACTGGGGCCGCGGCCCCGACCCCCGCCATCTGGAACTCGCCCAGGAGGCGGAGCGGCTGGGCTACCACTCGGTGTGGACCGCCGAGTCCTGGGGCTCGGACGCCTTCACCCCGCTCACCTGGCTCGCCGCCCACACCACCCGGATCGCGCTCGGCACGGCGGTCGCGCAGATGGCCGCCCGCACCCCCACCGCCACCGCGATGCAGGCACTCACCCTGGACCATCTCTCCGGCGGCCGGATGATGCTGGGGCTGGGGCTGTCCGGACCGCAGGTGGTCGAGGGCTGGTACGGACGCCCGTTCCCCAAGAGCCCGCTGACGGCGACCCGGGAGTATCTCGAGGTCATCCGGCAGGTGCTGAACCGCGAGGCGCCGGTGCGGCTCGACGGGCGCTACCACCCGCACCCCTACGCCGGTCCGGACGCCACCGGCCTCGGCAAACCCCTCAAGCCCATCGTCCACCCGCTGCGCGCCGACCTCCCGGTGCTGCTCGGGGCGGAGGGGCCCAAGAACATCGCACAGACCGTGCGCATCGCCGACGGCTGGCTGCCGCTGTACTGGTCGCCGTCGCGGACCGAGCTCTACCAGGCGACGCTCGCCGACGCCCGGGACGGCTTCATGGTGGCGCCGATGACACAGGTGCGGGTGTGCGCCGATGTGGCGGAGGGGCTGAAGCCGGTCAAGGCGATGCTCGGCTTCTACATCGGCGGAATGGGCCACGCGGCCCGGAACTTCCACGCCGATCTGATGGCCCGCTTCGGCTACGAGGCCGAGGCGCGCCGAGTACAGGAGCTGTTCCTGGCGGGGCGGCGCGCGGAGGCCATCGAGGCCGTGCCGGACGCCTTCGCCGATGAGATCTCGCTGGTCGGGCCGCGCGAACGGATCGCGGAGCGGCTGGAGTTGTGGCGCAAGGGCCCGATCACGGATCTGCTGGCGCTGTCGCCGGACCTCGAGACGCTACGGGTGCTGGCGGAGCTGGCGGGCTGAGGCGCGTCGCAGGCGGGCCGACCGACCGCTCCCGTACGCGGGCCGACCGACCGCTCCCCTTACGCCGGTCGGCCAACCGCCCCCCGGCGTGCCCGTGCCCGGGGCGGCCGACCGCCTCGTACGGGTGTGCGGCCGTGCTGGGTTTGGCTTCGCTTCGGGTGGCAACACGTGAGGCATGTCACGAAGTTATCGCCACGAAAGCAACCAGGCGGCGACCGTCGTGGCGGTCGTCGCGGACGTCATGGCCGTCATCCTCGGCCTCTGGATCCTGTTCGCCCTACTCGACGCCAACCGCGCCAACGACCTCGTCACGGTGGTCCACGACGCTGCGAGCTGGCTCGCGAGCTGGTCCCATGACCTCTTCACGATGGACACGGACTGGCTCCGGACCATCCTCAACTACGGCCTCCCGGCCGTGGTGTACCTCTTCATCGGCCACGCCATCGCGGGGCGGCTCCGCCGAGGCTAGCGGGCGTCCGCTGATCCTTGACGCCTGCGGCGGGCTGTTCCCCTCCCCGCCCCTTCCCACAACTGGGGCTCCGCCCCAGACCCCGCGGTCC
>NZ_JBHYVB010000288.1:0-11459 GCF_042750115.1 Streptomyces sp. NPDC059455 | reverse complement strand
CTGGGGGGGGCGGGGGGGGGGGCGCCCGCGGCCGGGGGGGGGGGGGGGGGGGGGGCGGGCCCCCCGGGGGGGGGGGGGGGGGGGGGGGGGCCGCGGCCCGCCGCAGGCGCCAGCCGTTCGTACGGCTTCCCACACCGCTTCCCACGCCGCTGACAGGCCGGCCGGTCCGGCCCGTCAGCGGCCGGTCCGTCCGGCCCGTCAGCGTGCGCCGAGACGGCGTTCGAGCCGCTCGGCCACCCCCGGGCACCGCTCCCGGGTGATGTCCAGGAAGGCCGCCAGCACGGGGGAGCGGTCGTGGGCGCGGAACGACATCACCAGCTCCGGCAGTTCCACCCGCGGACTCACCTCGCACACCCGGACGTCCGGCCGGGCCGCCACCCGCAGACACGCCGGGCCGAGCCCCACCCCGACCCCGCACGAGGCCAGCCCGATGATGGTGTGCGCGTCCCACGCCTCCGTGACCCCACCGGCCCGCGCGGGCACGTCGGCGCCCTCGCCCAGCAGCCCGGCCAGCCAGGCGGCGACCGTCGGCTCCTCCTCCGCGGGCGCGACGATCAGATGCTGCCCCTTGAGCTGCTCGAGGCTCACCTTGGCCTGCCCGGCGAAGGGATGGGCTGCCCCGACGACCGCCACCAGATGGTCCCGGCCGACCGTGACCGACACCAGATCCTCGGCACCGGCGCCCCGGGGCGCACCGCGCCCGATGGCGAGGTCCAGCTCGCCCGCGAGCAGCGCCGCCGTGGACCGGCGGGTGGACATCTCCTGGAGCCCCAGCCGCACCTCGGGGCGGTCGCGGATGAACGTGCCCAGCACGGACGGCAGAAGCTCCAGCAGTGCCGAGCCGATGAAGCCGAGCCGCAGCCGCCCCGTCTCGCCCCGGGCGGCCCGGCCCGCGTCCGACACGGCGGCCGACATCTCGGCCAGCGCCCGGCGCGCCCTGGCCAGGAACGCCTCGCCCGCGGCGGTCGGGAACACCCCGCGCGCCGTACGGTCGAAGAGCCGCGCGCCCAGCTCCCGCTCCAGCGCCGCGATCTGCTGGGACAGCGGGGGCTGGGCGATGCCGAGGGCGGCCGCCGCCCGTCCGAAGTGCTGATGCTCGGCCAGCGCCAGGGCGTAGCGCAGATGACGTGACTCCATCGGGCCGAGGATAGCCGAGGCGATATCCAGGAGATATCGGCGGCGGGGTGGTCAGATATGAGGGTGGATAACGCCTGGCCGTGCCGGTGGACTGTCCCCATGAGTGCCACGAGCCCCAGAACCCCTCTCACCGATTCCCACCCCGGCCCGGTTCCGTCCGGCACCGTGTTCGTGCTGGTCCACGGCGCCTGGCACGCCTCCTGGCAGTGGGCGTCCACCCAGCGCGCCCTGGCCCGGCTGGGCGCGGCGAGCCTCGCCGTCGATCTGCCGGGGCACGGCTTCGAGGCCCCGTTGCCCTCGGGTCTCCTCCTGCCCGGCCAGCCGGGTCTGGCGACCGAGAAGTCGGCGCTGGCCGGGGTGACCCTGGAGGAGTGCGCGGAGGCCGTCGTCGCCGCGCTGCGGTCGGTCCGGCGGTATCCGAAGGTCGTCCTGGTCTCGCACAGCGCCGGTGGCGCCCCCGCGTCCCTGGCCGCGGAGCGGGCGCCCGAGCTCGTCGACGAGCTGATCCATCTGTCGTCCTTCGTTCCGGCCGGGCGCCCGCGCTTCGCCGACTACCTGACCTCCCCCGAGCAGACCGCGACCGCGCGGGGGCAGGGGCTGATGCTGGGCGACCCGGAGGCCATCGGCGCGTTCCGGATCAATCCGTGCTCCGCCGATCCGGCGTATGTGGAGGAGCTGCGGCTGGCCTTCTACGACGACGTCCCCGCCGAGTCCTTCGCCCGCTGGTACCAGGCCCTGAGCCCGGATCTGCCCTTCGCGGTGCCGACCACCCCGATCACCCTGACCCGGGAGCGGTGGGGCCGGATCCCACGCACCTTCATCCGGTGCGCCGAGGACTGGGCGTGCACCCCCGCGATGCAGGATCTGATGATCGCGGAGGCCGACGCGGCCATGCCGGATCAGCCCTTCACCGTGCGGCCGCTGCCGGGCAGCCACTCGCCGTTCGCCGCCCGCCCCGACGAGCTGGCCGCCGCGCTGACCGGCGGCCGCTGACCCACTCACCGGCGGTCGGCGACCACTCACCGGCGGTCGGCGACCACTCACCGGCGGTAGGACGCGGATCGGCGTCGCGGCCGTAGGAGACGGTGTCGAGCCGCCCACTTCACCGGCGGCCCTGACCAGCCCCTTCCCCCGGGGTGGCCGCCGCGCCGCCCTCCCCGGGCCCGCTCAGTCCGCGTCCTGCCCGTACCAGGCCCGTAGCTCCTGCTTCATCGACCGCTGGAACGCGATCACCAGCGCCTCCACCACCAGCGGCTGCATATGGGCCGACAGCGACTTCTTCGCCTGCATCCGCTGCGGTCCGCTCCCGGACTCGTGATCGCGCTCGGGCCCCCACACCTCGTCCCGGAACAGCCGGCTGAGCTCGCGCGCCGCGGAGCGGGTGTGCTCCAGGACGACCGCGTGGGCCGTGCGTATCGTCTCCAGCTCGATCGGCGCCTCCAGCAGCCGCAGCCCCAGATGGAGCACCTTGGGGTCGATCCGGAACCGGTCCGGGTCGTCGGTGCGCTCCAGTGCGTCCAGTGCGGCCAGCCGGTCGATGTCCTCCTCGGTGAGCTCGCGCCCGGCCCGTCGGTCCAGCTGCTCGCGGGTCGCCTCCTCGGGGGCGTCCGGGCCCCAGGAGGCGACCAGGGCGCGGTGGATCGCCAGATCGTCCTCGCTCAGATCCGGTGGCAGTTGGCTCAGATAGCGCTCGATGGCGGACAGGGTCATGCCGTGGCGCTGCAACTGTTCGATCAGCGCCAGTCGGGAGAGGTGCTCGGAGCCGTAGTGGCCGACCCGGCGCGGGCCGATCGCCGGTGGCGGCAGCAGCCCGCGGGTGCTGTAGAAGCGCACGGTGCGCACGGTCACCCCGGCGCGGGCCGCCAGCTCGTCGACGGTGAGGGTGGGTTCCTCGGTGCCGGGGGTGGTCATCGGTCGTGCCTCGCTTCCGCGTCGTCCTGCTCCGCTGTGCTGCTGCCCGATCGGGTTCATCAGTATTGCTGTCACATCATCGCTGTGAAACCTCCCACCGCCACACGGTGAACACCGGGATCGGTAGGACCTGTTGACGCTCTCTTTACCGATGAATAGCGTGCGACGCCGTTCAGCTGTGTTGGTTTTCTTCCGAATCTGTGAGGTGGGGTCGGATTGAGCTCGGAACGCGGCAGGTATCGAATACGGCGATTGATCGGGGCGGTGCTGGCCATGACCACCGCCGTCGGTCTCGGTCTCACGGCCGCGGACACGGCCCTCGGGAGGTCGCCGGACGCGGGCAAGTTCCCCGCCGATGTGCACACCTATCTCGAGGACCCGGAGCGCACCGGCGAGGGCCAGGAGCCCCCGCACACCCGGCTGCGGCCGGACGGGCCCGACCGCGCGCGGTGGGAGCGCAGCCTGGACGGATCCTGGCGGTTCGCCCTGGCCGACCGGCCGGAGGACGCCCCGGGCGGCTTCTGGAAGGACGGCTACGACGCCTCGGCGTGGCAGCGCGTCCAGGTCCCGCACACCTGGCAGACCGACGACCTCGACCATCCGGTGTTCCGGAATGTGCAGAGCGAGGTGGCGCCCGACGATCCGCCCAAGGTGCCCCGTGACACCAACCCGACCGGGGCGTACGTCCGGGACGTCACCGTGCCCCGGAACTGGGACGGGCGGCGGCAGGTGATCCGCTTCGACGGGGTCACCTCCGGCTGGTTCCTGTGGATCAACGGCCACTACGTCGGCTACGACCAGGGCGGCTATGTGCCCGCCGAGTTCGATGTGACCGACTATCTGCGGCCCGGCGCCACCAACCGGATCGCCGTCCAGGTGCACCGCTGGAGCGCGGGTTCGTATCTGGAGGACTACGACCAGTGGCGCTACGCGGGCATCTTCCGCTCCGTATCGCTGTACTCCACGCCGACGACCCGCATGGAGGACGCGTACGTCACCACCGATCTCGACGCCTCCTACCGGGACGCCACCCTGCGCACCGAAGTGGACATCGCGCGTACCGGAAGCGACAAGAGCGGACCCCATCAGGTCACCGGTGTGCTCTACGACCCCAAGGGGCGCGAGGTACGGCGGCTGACGGCCGAGGAGAAGGCCGGGAAGGCGGAGCTGACCGGGCAGATCACCAATCCCGCCAAATGGTCGGACGAGACGCCGAACCTCTACGCACTGGTGCTCACCCTGCGCGATCCGGAGGGCAAGGCGATCCAGACCGTACGCCAGAGCGTCGGATTCCGTGAGATCGAGGTCAAGGACAAGCAGCTCAGGCTCAACGGCAAGCGGATCCTGATCCGTGGCGTCAACCGCGCCGAGACCGACCCCGCCACCGGACGCCATGCCACCCGCGCCCGGATGGAGCAGGACATCCGGCTGATGAAGCGGCTGAACGTCAACGCGATCCGCACCTCGCACTACCCCTCGGACCCGTACCTCTATGAGCTCGCCGACCGCGAGGGCATCCTGATCGACGACGAGATGGAGGTCGAGACCCACAGCCACGAGAACTGCCCGGACGACTGCCTGGCCGAGCGCCCCGAATGGCAGAAGGCGTTCCTCGAGCGCCACCAGGGCATGGTGGAGCGCGACAAGAACCACTCCAGCGTGATCATGTGGGACACCGGGAACGAGGCCGGGCTGGGCAAGGCGCACTACGCGATGGCGAAGTGGACCCGGGCGAACGAGCCCACCCGCCCGCTCTACCACCAGTCCAACAGCCCCGACGGCGACGCTCCCTACGCGGACATCGCCGGGCCCCGCTACCCCACCCCGGCCTCCCTGGAAACCAAGGCCAAGACCTTCACCAAGCCCATCGTGATGGGGGAGTACGCCCACGCCATGGGCAACAGCCTGGGCAACTTCCGCGAGTTCTGGGAGGTGATGCGCGCCTACCCCAGCGCCCAGGGCGGCTTCATCTGGGACTGGGCCGAGCAGAACATCCGCCGTCCGCTGATCACCACCCCCGACTCCTCCGGCCATGACATCGCCGCCTCCCTGTCCGGCAAGCCCAAGGTGGTCGACGGCTACGGAGGGAAGGGCAAGGCGCTGTATCTGTCCGGTCTTGACGACTTCGTGGAGACCTACCGCGATCCGAAGCTCGACCTCACCGGCACCGCCGTCACCCTCGACGCCCGCGTCAAACCGGCCGAGCCCTGGACCGGGGACTTCACCATCGTCAGCAAGGGCGACCAGTACGTCCTGCGGATGAAGGACGAGGACACCCTCGAATTCACGATCACCAGCGGCGGCAAGCCCCGCACCGTCACCGCCCCCGTACCCGACGGCTGGACCGGCGCCTGGCACCGGGTCACCGGCACCTACGACGGCAGCGCGCTGCGTCTCTATGCCGACGGTAAGGAGCGCGCCAAGACCGAGTGGAGCGGGCACATCGACTACACCGGCTTCGACCTCGGCGTCGGCCGGAACAACGACACCATGGAGGACGGCTGGACCGGCCGGACCGCCAAGGGCACCATCGACCAGGTCCGGGTCTACGACACGGCGCTCGGCGCGGAGCGGCTCGCGGCCGGCCAGGACCCCGAGCGCGACGCCCTGATCGCCCTGAACTTCGACGACTTCACCCGTAAGGGCAGCTATCTCTCCTACGGGCTCTATGAATCCGGTGTGGACGGCCTGGTCACCGCCGACCGCGACCCGGAGCCCGAGACCGCGCAACTGGCCTGGGCGCAGGCGCTCATCCGCATCACCGACCCGGGCGGCGAGGGCGCCCGCACCGGCAAGGTGAAGGTCACCAATGAGCGCGCCTTCACCGGCACCGACGACCTCCGGCTGCGCTGGACGGTGACCGAGGGCACGCGGACCGTTGCCAACGGCACCCGCGCCCTGGACGTCGGGCCCGGCGAGAGCGCCACGGTCCAGCTCCCGGCCCCGCCCGCCAACCCCGGCGGCTACGAGCGCCACCTCACCGTCCAGGCCGTCACTGCCCACGACACCGACTGGGCCAAGGCCGGACATGTGGTCTCCTTCGGCCAGTTCGCGGTCGGCGGCGACAAGGTGC
The DNA here is from genome assembly GCF_042750115.1 of Streptomyces sp. NPDC059455. Taxonomy (NCBI): domain Bacteria; kingdom Bacillati; phylum Actinomycetota; class Actinomycetes; order Kitasatosporales; family Streptomycetaceae; genus Streptomyces; species Streptomyces sp. NPDC059455. Next base: position 5,338 of record NZ_JBHYVB010000288.1, on the reverse strand, counting down.
CCGAGCCCGCCCCCGCACCGGTCGCCGAAAGCCCCGCCAAGGCCGTCGAGAGCGGCGAGGCCGTACGGGTCAGCGGCGAGGGCTTCCGCTACACCTTCGGCAAGAAGGAGGGCACGCTCACCTCGATGCGCGTGGCGGGCCGCGAACTGCTCCGCTCCGGCCCCGAACTGGACGCCTGGCGCGCCCCGATCAGCAATGAGCGCTCCGACTGGGGCACCGCCGAGGGCAAGCGCTGGCGCTCCCTGGGTCTTGACCGGCTGCGCACCACCGTCGACGGGGTTGAGGTGACCCCCGGCGACGACGGTACGGTCACCGTCACCGTCCGCTCCACGGCCGCCGCGCCCGATGTGACCGGCGCGTCCTTCGGCCAGACCGTGGCCTACCGGGTCGACGGCGCGGGCCAGGTCCGGATCCGGCACCAGGTCGAGGCGCGCGGCGACTTCCGCACCCTGCCCTATCTGCCCAGGATCGGCCTCAAGCTGAAGGTGCCCGAGCGGTACGGCACCTTCCGCTGGTACGGACGCGGACCGGTGGAGAACCTCAACGACCGTAAGGACGGCACCCCCATGGGCGTCTGGTCCTCCTCGGTCGAGGACCAGTACGTGGAGTATCTGAAGCCCCAGGACCACGGCAACCACGACGATGTGCGCTGGGCGTCCCTCACCGACCGCGGCGGCGCCGGACTGCTGGTCTCCGGCGACCTGGAGGCGGGCGCCAGCGCGTACGACGAACTCGACCGCGCCGCCTACCCGCACTTCCTCAAGCGCAACGACGGCTGGAACACCCTGCACGCCGACCACGCGGTCACCGGCGTGGGCGACACCCCCAACCCGGTGCGCGACCAGTACCGGGTGAAGGCCGACGGCGCCTACGACTACACGCTCACCCTGCGCCCGCTCGACGGCGGCGCGAGCGCGCACACTGGAACAGGAGGGAAGTAACCGCACCACCGATGGACCCATGAGCACGCAGAGCCCCCGCCACACCGCCGAAGGCCACGATCCGCCCCTTGCGGGCGGCATCCTGTGGGCCGTGGCGGGGGAGCTGCGCAGTGTGCTCGCCCTGCCGGCCGCGATGACCATGCAGGTGGCGCATCCGGCCGTCGGGGCGGGCGTGGACCAGCACTCCGTCTTCCGCACCGACCCCTGGGGGCGCGGGGAGCGCTCCCTGCGGTCGGCGCAACTGTGGGTGTACGGCGGCGCGGAGGCCGAGGCGGAGGGCGACCGGCTGCGCAGGCTCCACGCGCCCATACAGGGTGTGGACGCGCACGGCCGCCCCTACCGGGCGCTGGACCCGCCCGTCTACGCGTGGGTGCACGCCACCGGCTATCCCGTCTATCTGCGCGCCCAGCGCTATCTGGGCACCCGCCCCTTCACCGCGGCCGAGGAGCGGCAGCTGTACGGGGAATGGCTGCGGATCGGGCGGGTGCTGGGCATCGACGAGTGCGAGATGCCGGGATCCGTCGAGGAGTTCTGGCCCTACTACCACGCGATGGTGCGGGAACGGCTGGAGCCGACCGCCGTCGCCCGTGAACTGGCCGCGTCCGACGCGGCCGTGCCCGCGCCGGACGCGCTGCCGCTCCGTCCGCTGTGGCCGCTGCTGCGCCCGCTGTTCACCCGCTTCCGCGCGTTCCTCACCGTCGGGCTGATGCCGCCGGACGCGCGGGAGGCGATCGGGCTGGAGTGGACGCGGGGTCAGGAGCGGCGACTGCGGTGGTTCGGGAGGGCCGCGCGGGTGGTGGTCCCGCTGCTGCCCGAGCGGCTCCGCTATCTCCCCATCGCCCGCGAGGCCCGCCGCCGCGCCCGCGCCGGAGAGCCGTGATCAACGGCTTTCCGTGGCGTGGTGCATGGCGTGGCGCTTGGTTTGGTGCCTGGTTTGGTGCCGCGCGATGAGGCTGTGACCAGGGGATATTCACGCCTGGAGCCATGGTGATGCCATCGATGGCACACGCGATGCCACAATGCCTCGACGTGGTGCCAAAGATGTGCCAAGATGGTGCCATGGACCTCACCCGGTACGTCGACAATCTCCGCCATGAGCTCGCGGTGGCCGCGGACGCGGGCGGCGACGAAGCCCGCGCCCTGGCCGAGCGGCTCACCACACCTCTGGAGTCGGCCGTCCGGCTCACCCTGCTCAACGCCCTGTCCGCCGCCATGGACGAGGTGACCCGTGAGCTCGCGCCCGGCTCGGTCGATGTTCGGCTGCGCGGGCTCGACCCCGAGTTCGTGGTGACACCCCCGCCGCTCGCGGTGGCGTACGAGGAGGCCGAGGAGCCGGAGGAGTTGCCGGGTGGTGCCGCCCAGGCGCCCATACCGCCGGTCCCCGCCGAGGCCGACGAGGGCGGCACGGCGCGCATCAACCTCCGCCTCCCCACCCATCTCAAGACCCGGGTCGAGGAGGCCGCCGGAGCCGAGGGTCTCTCGGTCAACGCCTGGCTGGTCCGGGCCGCCGCCGCCGCGCTCGAGCCCGCCGACCGGGCCCGCCCGGCCGCGGCCGCTCATGGCCGGCCCAAGGGCCGGCAGAGCTACAAGGGCTGGGTCCGCTGACTCCGCGGCAGTAGCGCACCACATTCCATCTCACCCGCGCGACCAGCGGGAACGCGTACCACCGCCATGAGGACGGGACAGCCATGCCTGCTTTCGACACACCCGAACCGATCTCCGTGACCCTGGAATTCGACATGGGCGCCGCCCGGATCACCGCCGGAAAGCGCCTGGACACGGTCGTCGAGGTCCGGCCGCACGACGCCGCCGAGGAGGCCGACATCCAGGCCGCCGAGCAGACCAAGGTCAGCTGCTCGGGCGGCAGCCTGCTGGTCAAGGGGCCCAAGAAGCGCGGCCTGTTCGGCAAGCCCGGCTCGATCGAGGTGACCATCGAGCTCCCGGCGGGCTCGGACCTCCGGGCCACCTCCCCGCTGGCGGACTTCCTCTGCGAGGGCCGTCTCGGGGACTGCCGGGTCAAGACCTCGCTCGGCGACATCCAGGTCGACGAGGCGGCGACCGCCCATCTCCGGACCTCGCACGGCGACGTCCGCCTGGCCCGCACCACGGGAGAGGCCGATGTCGTCGGCTCCGGCCGGGTCGAGATAGGCACGGTCGGGGGCGCGGCCACGGTCAAGAACGGCAACGGGGACACCGTCGTCGGCGAGGTCACCGGTGAGCTGGAGGCCACCTCCTCCAACGGGCTCATCGCCGTCGGCGTCGCCCACGCGGGAGTGGACGCCAAGTCGGCCAACGGCAGCATCCGGATCGACGAGGCGGTGCGCGGGCAGATCGCGCTCCAGGCAGCCACGGGCGATGTCGAAGTCGGTGTCCGCGAGTCCACCGCCGCCTGGCTCGACGTCCACACCCGGTTCGGCACCGTGCACACCACCCTCGGACCGGCAGAGGGTCCCGAAGCCTCCGAGGAGACGGTCGAGATCCGCGCCCGCACCGCGTTCGGCGACATCGTGATCCGCCGCGCCTGATGACCCTCCCGCACCCCGATGACTCACAGCCCATGACAGCCCATGGAAGAGACAGGACCGCCATGACCGCGTCTTGCACAGCCGCCCGTCCGGCGGCGATCACGGCCACCGGACTGACCAAGTCCTACGGTGACAAGCCGGTGCTCAAGGGCATCGACCTGAGCATCCCCGAGGGCACGGTCTTCGCCATGCTCGGGCCCAACGGCGCGGGCAAGACCACCACCGTGCAGATCCTCTCCACGCTGATATCCGCCGACTCCGGCCAGGCCCGGGTCGCGGGCCACGATCTGGTCGGCGACGCCGATGGCGTACGCGCCGCGATCGGCGTCACCGGGCAGTTCTCGGCCGTGGACAATCTGCTGACCGCCGAGGAGAACCTGCTCCTCATAGCGGATCTGCACCATCTGGACCGCCGCGAGGGACGACGGCGCGCCGCCGAACTGCTGCGCCGCTTCGACCTCACCGAGGCCGCCCGCAAGCCCGTTGTCACCTTCTCGGGCGGTATGCGCCGCAAGCTCGACCTCGCGATGACCCTGGTCGGCGATCCGCGCGTCATCTTCCTCGACGAGCCCACCACCGGACTCGATCCGCGCAGCCGCCGCACCATGTGGGAGATCATCCGCGGCCTGGTCGCGGACGAGGGCGTCACCATCTTCCTGACCACGCAGTATCTGGACGAGGCCGACCAACTCGCCGGCCGCATCGCCGTCCTGGACCAGGGCACGCTGGTCGCCGAGGGCACCGCGGAGGAGCTGAAGCGCCGGATCCCCGGTGGCCACATCCGCCTCCGGTTCGCCGATGCGGCCGGACTCGACGCGGCCACCGGCCTCTTCGGCGTCGCCGCACCCGACCGCGAAGCGCTCACCCTTCAGGTCCCCAGCGACGGTGGCGTCCCCACCCTGCGGGCCGTCCTCGCCGTCCTGGACGGCGCGTCGATCGAGCCCGAGGGGCTGACCGTGCACACCCCCGATCTCGACGACGTCTTCCTCACCCTCACCGGCCACTCCGGCTCCGGCGAGCCCGCCGGTGCCGCGAAGGAGAGCATCCGATGACCGCCCTGTCCTACGCCGCCCGCGACTCGCTGACGATGCTGCGCCGCAATCTGAAGCACGCACAGCGCTATCCCTCCATGACGGCCTCCGTCGTGGCGATGCCCGTGCTGATGCTGCTGCTGTTCAACTACGCCTTCGGCGGGGCACTCGGCGCCGGAATCGGCGGGATGTCCGGCGGCGGCACCGGCGGCGGCAGTGGTGGCGGGGGAAGCGATCGATATATCGACTATGTCGCGCCCGGCATCATCCTGATGGCCGCGACCTCCGGGGCCCTGGTCACCGCGGTGGGCATCTGCGTCGACATGACCGATGGCATCGTCAACCGCTTCCGCACCATGGCGATCTCCCGGGCGTCCTTCCTCACCGGGCATGTCGTGGGCAGTGTGATCCAGACGCTGATCAGCATCGCCTTCGTCATCGTCATCGCGCTGCTCATCGGCTTCCGGCCGGATGCCACCCCCGTCGAATGGCTCGCGGTCGCCGCTCTGCTCGCCCTGGTCACGCTGGCGCTCACCTGGGTCGCGGCGGCGATCGGCCTAATGGCCAAGACCCCCGAGTCCGCCAGCAACATACCCCTGCCCCTGCAGTTCCTCCCCTTCATGGGCAGCGCCATCGTTCCCACGGAGTCCATGCCCGACGGGCTGCGCTGGTTCGCCGAGTACCAGCCCTTCACCCCGGTCATCGAGACGCTGCGGGGTCTGCTGATGGGCACGGAGATCGGCGACAGCGCCCTCATCGCCCTCGCCTGGTGCGCCGCCCTGACGGTCGGCGGCTATCTCTGGGCACGTACGGCCTACCAGCGCTCCGCCAAGCGGTAGGC
>NZ_JBHYVB010000287.1:0-11538 GCF_042750115.1 Streptomyces sp. NPDC059455 | reverse complement strand
GGCAAAGCCCCGATACGGGGTCTGGGGCGAAGCCCCAGTTTCGGGAAGGGGCGGGGAGGGGACAAGCCCGCCGCAGGCGCCACGATCCGCGCCGGACACCCCCATGACCCCAGGCAGGGCAGCCGCCAGCCGCCAGGCGGTCAGCAGACCTCTTCCAGGTCCCGCCACTCACGCGTATCCGGGCTGTCCGCGACCCAGCCGTCCAGCAGCCCCCGCACCAGCCCCCCAGGCGCCGCGATCCCGCATTCGCGCTCGGGAACCCACAGCGAGCCCGAGCCCGCCATACGGTGGCCCAGCGGCCCGGGGTGCCCCGGTTCGCTGTGGTCATGCGGGTCCAGATGCTCGCCCTCGCCCTCGTCGCTGGGCATCCGGCTCTCCGAGCAGGAACGGCACAGCAGCCGCACCGACGACGACCAGTCCTCGGCCGCGAAGCCCGCGTCCGCCGCGAGCCGCTCCAGGGCGTCCCGGTCGGCCTCGGTGGCCGCCTCCAGCAGCACTACCCAGGTCGGCACCGGGGACGGCGCCCACAGCTCGATCTCGTCGAAGACCGGGTACGCGGGGCCCGCGGAGGTCACCCGCTCACCGTGGGGCACGCCGTCGTGCAGCACCACCTCGCCCCAGCGCCGCCCGGACGACGGCAGCGGGATGGACAGCACCTCGATCCGGGCCGGGTCCAGCCGGCGGCCCCAGACGACCTCGGCCTCGCCCTCCGGGGACAGCCGCACCGCCGCGCTGCCCAGCTCCATGCCGAGCGGCTCACCGGACGCGGACGCCTCTCCGGGCACCTTCAGCCCGTACGCCTGCCAGGCGCGGCGGGCCAGCGGCCAGTCCTGCAGCGCGGTGGCCGCGATCCCCACGTTCCACCAGTCCGGAGCGCCCGTCTCGCGGTCCAGCAGCGCGACCGCCCGCAGCCCCGCGGCGCGCGCCTGCTCCCAGTCGTGCCGGAACTTGTGCAGCAGCGCCAGGTTGAACCAGGACTCCGACAGCCACGGCTCCAGGTCGGCGGCGCGGGTCAGCAGCGCTCCCGCGTCCTCGTACCGGCCGTCGCCGATGAGCGTGAACGCACGGTCCGTGGCCTGCCGCCATGAGGCGGACGGCCGGTGCCGTACCTTGCCGAAGATCTTCACGATTCCCGCCTGCCGGTATCGAAGTCGTCCCGTACCAGATGCCTTCGCGGACGGCGTCGCCCTCCCTTGAAGACAACCTGCCACACATTCGCGGACATCTCAGCCCGACCCCTCACGCTGCGGCCGGGATGCGACGCCCACCACACCTCCTTGCCACCGGCCATCTGGCCTGGCACCCCTCTCCTCGCATCCAACCATGCCCCTCGGGAGCCCCGCTCATTACCGGCGAGTTATCAGTTCTCACCGGGGGCGGCCGTAAACCCCGCGCGACAGCACCGTGGCGAGCGCCTCGACGACGGCCGGGTCGAAGTCGCGCGCCGTGGCCAGCCGCAGCCGTTCCAGGGCGCGCAGCGCTGCCGCCCCGGCCGCTCCCTCGGCCGCGGGCCCGCTCACCAGCTCGGTGTACGCGTTCACCGCGCGCACGATACGCGCGGCGAGCGGCTGCTCGCGGTACGGGTCAGCCTGGCGCTCCACGACCAGCGCCACCTCGGCGGGTACCCCGGTCTGGCGCACCACGGCGCCACCGAGCAGCGCGATTTTGCGCTGCTCGGTGGCGGGCAGCGGCTCGGTGGCGCCCGCGGGCACCGGGTCCACCAGCGACAGCTGGCCGATGTCGTGCATCAGCGCCGCGTACTCCAGCACGGTCAGCCGGGGCTCGGAGAGGCCCAGCTCACGCCCCACGGCCCGGCTGAGCCCGGCCACCTCGCGGGCGTGGCCCGTCGGGGTGTACCCGGCTATCTCGGTCGACCGGGCCAGGGAGGCGATGGTCTGGCGGTAGGTGGCCCGTATCCCGGCGTAGCGGCGGTAGGAGTACTGGATCAGCAGCAGCGGCACCGCCAGCACCGGCACCGGCCACAGCCCGGCGACGGCCACGGTGAGCGCCATCACGGCCGCGGTCGCGCACACCGCCGCCCCGACGCCGGGCAGGGACCGCAGCTCGTCACGGAGCAGCGGCCCGTAAGGCCAGCCGGTACGGGCGCGGGCGAGGGCGGCGGCCAGGACGGCGTCGCACAGGGCGGTCACGGCCAGCAGGGCGAGCAAATAGCCGACCATGGACGGGCCGTGGCCGAGCCAATCGGCCAAACGGCCGGTGCGGTGCAGCGGTTGGAAGCAGACGGCGGCGAACGCGGCGGTCAGCACCCGGCGGGCGGTGTGGCCGGGGTCGACCGGACAGCCGAGCGCGAGCGGCGCCACCAGCCCGGCGAGCGACGCGGCCACGACGACGGTGACCACCTGGAGGACGCCGTGAGTGGCGGGCTCCCCGCCGAGCCGCCCGAGCAGGGCGTATCCGAGCGCACCGGCGGCGGCGAGGGGCGCGGGCTCACCGCGCGGATCGGGCACTCCCCCGCCGCCGCCGGGCAGCGCGGGCGGCGCCTCGACGCACCGGATCGCCTCCCCCACGGCGATCAGCGCCCCGAAGGCCAGCGCCGCCTCCGCCTGCCGCACCCCATGCCACTCGGTCCACACCAGCGCCGCTACGGCGAGCGCCCCCGCCGCGCCATACACGGCGACGACCGTAAGGCCGCCATAACGGCCCCGGGATATGCGCTCCCGCCCCTCCTCACGGGCGGCGACGGTCTCGGCCCGTTGGTGACGGGTGCGATGGAGGGCACGAGCGTGCCGCCCGGCGATCCGGGCGAGGGCGCTCAGGGGGCGGGGGGCAGCCCCTGCCAAGCCGGCGCGAGCCACCCTGGCAGGCCACTGAGCCGCGCTCTCGTCCCGATCACGCGGCCCATGACGGTCCGGGGCACCGAGCTCGCCGCTGCCCGAGGTGTCCCGGGATCCCCCGGGCCTCGCGTCGGCTGCCCCGGAGGCAGGCCGGGGACCCCGACCGGAACCAGAACGGTCCAGGGCGCCCGTCCCGCCTCTGCCCGACGTGTCCGGGGATCCCCCGGCTCCCGCGTCGGCTGGCCTGGAGACAGGCCGGGGACCCCGACCGGAACCAGAACGGTCCAGGGCGCCCGTCCCGCCTCTGCCCGAAGCGTCCGGGGATCCCCCCGACCCCTCGTCGACCGGACCGGAGGCAAGCCGAGGGTCCCGACCGGGGCCAGGGCGGGACGGGGCCCCCGTCCCGCCTCTGCCTCTGCCTCTGCCCGAGGTGTCCGGGGCTTCCCCGGGCCCCTGGTCGGCCGGACCGGGGGCCGGGCCGGAGGCCCGGGCGGAATCGTTCGTGCTGGGCGTGGTGGGGTCCTCGGTGGGGCTCATGGGCAACCGCCGGGGCCGCCCGCGCCGGGGTGGGGCCCGCCGGGGTTGTCCGGCGCGCCGGGGGCCGCCGCGCGCACCAGGGGCGGGGCGGGCTCGGGGAGGGCGTCTGCCGGGACGTTTCCGCGCTCCTCAGGGGCGTCAGGGGCGTCCGCGGTGACCGCCGCGTGCCAGCCATGGCGGTCCAGGGCGCGAGTGAGGGCCCGCACCATGCGGGGGTCGAACTGCGAGCCCGCGCACCGCTGCAGCTCCTCCACGGCGGTGGGCACCGGCCGGGCCCTGCGGTACGTACGCGTCGAGGTCATCGCGTCGAAGGCGTCCGCCACCGCGACCACCCGGGCGAACTCCGGGATCTGCGCCCCGGCGAGCCCGTACGGATAGCCGCTGCCGTCCAGCCGCTCATGGTGGTGGAGGATCGCGGCCCGCGCCTCGCCCAGGAAGCCGATGCCGCGCACCATCTCGTCGCCGTACTCGGGGTGGAGCTCGATCACCCGGCGCTCATCGGGGGTCAGCGGACCGTTTTTGCGCAGCAGCCGGGTGGGCACGCCCAGCTTGCCGACGTCGTGGAGGATGCCCGCGATCCGTACCGCCTCCAGCCGGTCGCCGCTCATGCCCAGCTCACGGGCGATCATCGCGGAGGCGCGGCCGACGCGCTCGCTGTGGCCCCGGGTGTAGCGGTCCTTGATGTCGACCGCCTGGACGAGGGCCCGGATGGTGGCCTGGTGGGCGGCGCTCTCGCGGCGGTAGAGCACGAAGCCGCAGGCGCAGACGTACAGCGGCAGGAGCACCAGCAGGGCCGCCGCCGGTCCGTAAGGGCTGCGCCACAGCACCGCCATGGCCAGCCCGGCGGGCCCGTGCACCAGGTACGGGGCGAGGGCGCCGGGCAGCCGCCCCCGCCAGGCGGCGCGCGGGGACTGCCGCTCGGCGGTGACCAGCACCCCGCCCTCCAGGGCGGTGGCGGTCAGGCCCAGGACGAGCGCGGCGGTCACGGCGGCGGCCAGGGCGTACGGAAAGCCGGGCGTACCGGACGACGCCTGCGCGGCGGATGCCTGGGCGCCGTCGCCGAGGGCCCAGAGGGCGCTGAGGGTCCCGGGGCCGTCCAGGGCCGCGAAGGCGCACGAGGCGGCCCAGACGGCCAGCGAGAGCCGTGCGGCCCGCCAGGCCCGCCGCGCCCCGGCCGGGGGCCGCTCGACGCGGGCGAGCAGCGCACCGGGCACGGCGACCAGCGCCGCGGCGGCGGGCGGCAGCAGAAAAGCCCCGGCCAGAAGGACGGGGCTGCACCATTCGGGCCAGCGGGCGCGGACCCTGGAGCCGACCGCGTGAACCGCGGCGAGCAGGGCGGTCGTGGCCCAGGGGACGGCCGCTCCGGGCCGTACGGCCGGGGCGGCGCAGTACGCCCCGGCGAGCACGGCACACAGGACATAGGCGCGCGCCCCGTGGGGAAGTGCCCGCACGGTGTCCTCCTCCCCATCCATGTCCATTGCGCCGCCCCTCTCGGGCGGGGCGGGTCAGGTGGTTGGGGAGCTTAGGACGAGGCGGGGCGTATGAGATCGGAGGGACTGTCCGATTACACCCCTTCGAGTGATGATCTGATCACCGAGGGTGGGAATGAGAACACGCCAACTCGATTGGCGTTCGACCGGGGATCCACTGGGGCGTGAGCCCAGGGATCACTTGAGCCTGAGCCCCGGGGTCACTCCTGGGCGCTGCTCGGCGCGTTGCTCGACACGTTCGTCTCCGTCGTGATCTCGCGCTCCGGCACCGCCTGCCCGGAGCGGATCAGCTCGATCCGCCCCATGACCTTCGACCGGAGGTCGGTGGGCACGTCGTCATGGCCGCAGCACCGCTTGACGAGCTTCTTCACGGCCTTCTCGAGGCCGTACTTCTCCAGGCACGGAGAGCACTCGTCGAAGTGCACCTCGAACTTGGCGCAGTCGCCGTCCGGCATCTCGTGATCGAGGAACTCGTAGAGGTGGTCGAGAACCTCGGAGCAGTCCGTCTCATGCGGCTCTCCGCAGCTCATGAGTCCGCGCCTTTCCGATCGTGCGACTCGTCCGCCGCGGCGCCCGCGCCGGCCGGGACCAGCCCGCGCCCACGGGCGTAGTCCTCCAGCAGACCGCGCAGCTGGCGGCGCCCACGGTGCAGCCGGGACATCACCGTACCGATGGGTGTACCCATGATGTCCGCGATCTCCTTGTAGGCAAAGCCCTCGACGTCCGCGAGATAGACCGCGATGCGGAACTCCTCGGGGATGGCCTGGAGGGCCTCCTTGACATCGGAGTCGGGCAGGTGGTCGAGAGCCTGCGACTCGGCGGAGCGCAGACCGGTCGACATATGCGACTCGGCGCGCGCGAGCTGCCAGTCCTCGATCTCCTCGGCCGCACTGCGCTGGGGCTCCCGCTGCTTCTTGCGGTACGAGTTGATGAAGGTATTGGTCAGGATGCGGTACAGCCACGCCTTGAGGTTGGTGCCCTCGCGGAACTGGTGGAAGGACCCGTACGCCTTGGCGTAGGTCTCCTGCACGAGGTCCTCGGCGTCGGCCGGGTTACGCGTCATCCGCAGCGCGGCCGAGTACATCTGGTCCAAGAAGGCAAGGGCGTCCCGCTCGAAGCGCGCGTTGCGCTCCGAGGACGACTCCTGCGACCGCTCGACCGGCTCTCCCTCGGTCACGCCGTCGTTACCTGCGTCGGTCCCAGTGACCTGACCCACCTCCTCCAGCTTCGGGTCGGGTCCGGATGTGGACCCGCTCGAATCGGAGAATAGACGACGATCCGGTGCGCCCGCCCCTTCGATCTTCACGGCCTGCGCCGCCTGCAGCTGAGACCAGTCCAGGTCAGCGGCGCGTGGACGGGCCGGGCAAGCAAGCGAACCCATGCGGGGGACTCCCTTTCCTCGTATTCCGCGTATCAGTGCCTCTTACACGGTGAGTACCGACAGCCCGTTCAACACGGATCCCTCCCATCGCATTCCCGTCCCCGCCCCGCCCCCACCCGGCGCCCTTGTCCAGGGCGGGGGCGGCGGCCAGCGGTCATCGCCGGTCGTTGCCGGTCATTGGTCGGCGGCCAGCGGTCGGCGGCCAGCGGTCGGCGGTCGGCGGTCGGCGGCCAGCGGTCGGCGGTCAGCCCAGGGCGCGCGGCAGCCAGTCGGTGACGGCCCCGGTGATCAGGGCGAGCGCCGCGGGCTCGTCGAGGTCCGCCGACTTCGGCAGCCCGAAGACATGATCGCCGTACGGCACCTCCACGAGCTCCATGGCCGCGGGCAGCTCCGGGAACTCCTCCGGTCGCCCGAACGGGTCCCGGCCGCCCTGGACGATCAGCGTCGGCACGCCCGTGGCCAGCAGTTCCTCGGCTCGGGACCGCTCCGGCTTGCCCGGCGTGTGCAGCGGGAACGACAGCGCCAGCACGGCCTTCGCGCCCAGCTCCATCGCCGTCCGGCAGGCCACCCGCGCCCCGGCGCTGCGGCCGCCCGCCACGATCGGCAGCCCGGCCTTCTCCAGCGCGGGCCATACGGCACGCCATCCGGTGTCCAGGGTCGAGGGCGCGGGCGCGATCTTCTTGCCCGCCACCCGCCACGGCTGCTCGACCAGCGCGACGCTCACCCCGAGCCCGGGGAGCGCCCCGGCCAGCGCGCGCAGGTCCCGCGCCTCGATGCCCCCGCCCGCGCCATGGCTGGCGGCGAGCAGGGCGTGGGCACCAGGAGCGTGGTGCCAGGTGATCCGGGCGTCCCCGGCCGGGGTCGTCACCATCTCGGTGGTGACCTGAGGTGCGTCCGTCTTCTTCGCGGCCATCAGAACAGCGTGCCCTCCTCCGGGGCCTCGAGCTCGTCGAGCAGCTCGGGGCCGTTGTTACGGACATCACTCACCCCGGTGGCCACCGGGTAGGCCCGCAGCAGCCCGGAGGGCGGCGGTGCCAGCAGCGGCAGCAGGTCGTCGGGGTCGGTGCGGCCCGGGTCCAGCCAGGAGGCCCAGCGGTCCTCGGTGAGGACCAACGGCATCCGCGGGTGGATCTCGGCGAGCGACCCCGGCCCCTCGTCCCGGGCCGCGCCCCCGAAGGGCTCCTTGTCCGCCTCGGTGGTGATCACCGTGCAGGTGACCCACCACGCCCGGGGGTGCTCGTCCGGCAGCGTCCGGTCCCGCCAGAACTCGTACAGCCCGGCCATGGCCATCACCGAGCCGTCCACCGGGGTCACGAAGTACGGCTGCTTGCGGGGCCGCTTCCGCTTGCCCTTCTCCTCCAGCTGCCGCTCCCCCGCCGCGGTGACCCACTCGTAGTAGCCGTCGGCGGGCAGGATGCAGCGCCGCGAGGCGAACGGGCGCCGGTAGGACGGCTTCTCGTGCACGGTCTCGGCCCGTGCGTTGATCATTTTGGCGCCGCCCTCGGGGGACTTCGCCCAGGACGGCACCAGCCCCCACTTCAACGCCCTCAACTGGCGAACCGGACACGGCTCGGCGGCGTCCTTAACGGGACGCTCGAGCACCGCGTACACGTCCTTGGTGGGCGCGACGTTCCAGTCCGGCGCCAGAGTCTCCTCCGGCTCCCACTTCTCCACACCGAAGAGCCCGACGAGATCCTCCGGCCTCCGGCTCGCTGCGTATCGACCGCACATAGGTGCCACACTGCCACGACCCCTACCGACGCGAGGAGCCGCCCGCACATGGACGCAACGAACGCCGCCGATCTGTGGGACCGGGTGACCGGCGCCCAGCCCGATCCCACCAGCTGGCTGGTCGTCTCCACCGGCGTGATCGCGTTCGCGGTCGTGGTCTTCCGCACGGCGTGGCGCATAGCCCGTAACGCCATCACCATCGCCCACGAGGGCGGCCACGCCGTGGTCGCCCTGCTCAGCGGGCGGCGGCTGGACGGCATACGGCTGCACTCGGACACCTCCGGGCTGACCGTCTCGCGCGGCAAGCCCACGGGCCTGGGCATGATCCTCACCGCGGCGTCCGGCTACACCGCCCCCTCCCTGCTGGGCCTCGGCGGCGCCTGGCTGCTGGCGGCGAACCACATCACCTTGCTGCTGTGGGGGACGACGGCGCTGCTGGTCGCGATGCTGGTGATGATCCGCAACGCCTATGGCGTCCTTACGGTCGTCATCAGCGGGGCCGCCTTCTTCCTCGTCTCCTGGCTGACCGGGCCGGACGTCCAGGCCGGGTTCGCGTATGCCGTGGTGTGGTTCCTCCTCCTGGGGGGCGTGCGTCCGGCCTTCGAGCTCCAGCGCAAGCGCCGTCACGGCGGCGCGTACGACTCCGACCCCGACCAGCTCGCCCGGCTGACGGGCATTCCGGCCGGCGCCTGGCTGCTGCTCTTCCACGTGGTCTCGCTGTGTTCGCTGCTCGCCGGAGGGCGCTGGCTGCTGGGGCTGTGACCCCGGCCGCTGGGACCGTGACCCCGTACGAGCGCCCGGCGCGCCACCGTCGGCATCTCGTGGACGCCTTGTAGCAGCGCCGTGTTTCGACTGGGTTTCGCCACTTTCGATCAAGATTGGCACTCCGGGCGAACCACTAAAGTGAGACCCATGACCGGCATTGAGACCTCCCCGGGCGACCACACCGCCCTCTGGCCCGCTCCGACCGCCGACGGAGCGGTCGACGCGACCGTCACCGTGCCCGGATCCAAGTCGGTTACCAACCGCGGTCTGATCCTGGCCGCGCTCGCCGCCGAACCCGGCTGGCTGCGCCGCCCGCTCCGCTCCCGCGACACCCTCCTGATGGCCGCGGCCCTGCGCGCCATGGGCGTCGGCATCGAGGAGACGGTGTCCGACGGCGCCCTCGGCTCCAGCGGCCCCTCCGGCGGCGGAGAGGCCTGGCGGGTCATCCCGGCGGGGCTGCACGGCCCGGCCACCATCGACGTCGGCAACGCCGGCACCGTGATGCGCTTCCTGCCGCCGGTCGCCGCCCTGGCCGACGGCCCCGTCCACTTCGACGGCGACCCCCGCTCCCACGAGCGCCCGCTGCACGGCGTGATCGACGCGCTGCGCGCCCTGGGCGCCCGCATCGACGACGACGGCCGCGGCGCACTGCCGATGACCGTGCACGGCGGCGGGGCGCTGGACGGCGGCCCGGTCCGCGTCGACGCCTCGTCGTCCTCCCAGTTCGTGAGCGCGCTGCTGCTGTCCGCGCCGCGCTTCAACCAGGGCGTCGAGGTGCGTCACACCGGCGCCGCGCTGCCCTCCCTGCCGCACATCCGGATGACCGTGGACATGCTGCGCGCGGCGGGCGCGCGGGTGGACACCCCGGAGGCGGGCGGCGAGCGGGGCGTCTGGCGGGTGGCGCCGAGCGCGCTGCTCGGCCGTGACCTGGTCGTCGAGCCCGATCTGTCCAACGCGGCGCCGTTCCTGGCCGCCGCCCTGGTCACCGGCGGCCGGGTGACGATCCCGGACTGGCCGGAGCGCACCACCCAGCCCGGGGACGAACTGCGCCGGATCTTCACCGAGATGGGCGGTTCCTGCGAGCTCACCGACACCGGTCTGACCTTCACCGGAACGGGCCGGATCACCGGGATCGACGCCGATCTGCACGAGGTCGGCGAGCTCACCCCGGTGATCGCGGCGGTCGCGGCGCTGGCCGGCTCCGAGTCGGTGCTGCGCGGCA
Organism: Streptomyces sp. NPDC059455; assembly: GCF_042750115.1. Taxonomy (NCBI): domain Bacteria; kingdom Bacillati; phylum Actinomycetota; class Actinomycetes; order Kitasatosporales; family Streptomycetaceae; genus Streptomyces; species Streptomyces sp. NPDC059455. The sequence continues at coordinate 1,617 of NZ_JBHYVB010000287.1, read as the reverse complement.
TCGCGCATCTGCGGCTCCACGAGACCGACCGGCTCGCCGCCCTCGCCAAGGAGATCAACGAGCTGGGCGGCGACGTCACCGAGACCGAGGACGGCCTGCGGATCCGCCCGCGCCCGCTGCACGGCGGGATCTTCCACACCTACGAGGACCACCGGCTGGCCACCGCCGCCGCGGTGCTCGGCCTGGCCGTCGACGGCGTGCAGGTCGAGAACGTGGCGACCACCGCCAAGACCCTCCCCGACTTCCCCGGTCTGTGGACCGGCATGCTCGACGCGACGACGACCTCGGCGCGGAGATCCTGAGAGCCTGGACTCATGCGCCGCTACGGCAAGCACACCGACGAGGACGACGTTCGGATCCGCCCCAACCGCAAGGGCAACCGGCCGCGCACCAACATCCGCCCCAAACACGAGGACGCCACCGAGGGATTCGTGCTGACGATCGACCGCGGCCGGCTCACGGTCCTGGTCGAGGACCGCACCATCACCGCCATGAAGGCCCGCGAACTCGGCCGTAAGGGCGTCGTGGTCGGCGACCGGGTCGCGGTCGTCGGGGATCTCTCCGGCGACAAGGACACGCTCGCCCGGATCGTCCGGGTCGAGGAGCGCTCCTCCGTCCTGCGCCGGACCGCCGACGACGACGATCCGTACGAGCGGGTGGTGGTCGCCAACGCCGACCAGCTCGCGATCGTGACCGCCCTGGCCGATCCCGAGCCGCGCCCGCGGCTGATCGACCGGTGCCTGGTGGCGGCCTTCGACGCGGGCCTGGAGCCGCTGCTCGTCCTCACCAAGTCCGATCTGGCGCCCGCCGACGACATGCTGAAGACCTATGAGCCGCTCGGCGTCCCCTATGTCGTCACCAGCCGCGACGAACTGGCCGACGGCGACGCCGCCGACCAGGTGCGGGAGCGGCTCACGGACCGGATCACCGTCTTCGTCGGCCACTCGGGCGTGGGCAAGACCACGCTGGTGAACGCGCTGGTCCCGGACCGCCAGCGGGCCACCGGCCGGGTGAACGCGGTCACCGGCCGCGGCCGCCACACCACCACCTCCGCGCTCGCGCTGCCCCTGCCGGACGCCAAGGGGTGGGTGATCGACACCCCGGGCGTGCGGTCCTTCGGGCTGCACCACGTGGACCCGTCGCGGGTCATCCACGCCTTCCCGGACCTGGAGCCGGGCACCGAAGGCTGTCCGCGCGCCTGCAGCCACGACGAGCCGGACTGCGCGCTGGACCAGTGGGTGGCCGACGGCCACGCCGAACCGGCCCGGCTCTACTCCCTGCGGCGGCTGCTGGCCACCCGCGAGCGGCGGGAGGGCGACTAAGCGCTCCGCTGGAACTGCCCTGACCTGTGGAAGTGCCCTGACCTGCCGTCGATCGCCTGCGGCGCCGTCGTGGCCAGTCGCGCCCATGCGGCGGAGCCGCACATCGACACAGCCGCGGCGGAGCCACCGGCGGATCTTTCCGTATGCGGCGCGGCCGCGCGGCAGGGCTCCGCCCCTGGCCCCCGGGGCCGGGGGGCGAAGCCCCGCCTTCCAGCCCCTCCAGGGGGCACCTCCCAGCGGTAGCTGGGGGAGTTTGAGGAGCGGGGTCTGGGGCGGAGCCCCGCCTTCCAGCCCC
>NZ_JBHYVB010000286.1:0-11558 GCF_042750115.1 Streptomyces sp. NPDC059455 | reverse complement strand
ACGACCCCCTCAACATATCTCTATAACACCCCCGCCTCCCCCCCCACCACCACCAGGCCGCACAGGCCCCCCGCCCCCCCCCCCCCGAGGCTCTGCGCGCGCTTCATCTCGTCGTCGGTCAGCGGATCGCGACCGCTGCCGGTCTTGCGCTGCTCTGGCGCGTCTTCCACCACTCCGGGCTGCTGCCGGGCCGCCTGGCCCTGCTCCGCCGAGGAGCTCTGGGGTCCCCCACCCGAGCCCTCCTCGCCGGACGCGCTCCCCGGGAGCGTCACGCCGATCAGGACCGCCGTGGCGGTGATCGCCACGGCCGCGCCGGCCACCACCTTGCCCAGGTGGCGGTGCATCACCTTGCGCACATCCTCCCCCAATCCCCCCTGTCGTCATATCGGACCGCATAGCGGGATACGCGTATGGGTCAGGTCACCCGGTAGGACGAACCGATATGGCCGTAGGTTGCCTCACTTTTGAGGAAGTTCTGTCGAAAGAGCGGATGCCTCCCGCCAGTTGGGAAAGGATGCATGGTCGGTCATGTTCCGTCCGGTGCCCGGGGTGCTCGCGGCCCCCGGAGAAGAAGTGGAAGAGTCGACGTATGCAGGTCTGGCCGGGACAGGCTTATCCCCTTGGCGCCACCTACGACGGCGCCGGAACCAACTTCGCGGTGTTCTCCGAGGCCGCTGTCCGCATCGAGCTGTGCCTCCTGCACGACGACGGCTCGGAGACGGCGGTCGAGCTGCGGGAGTCCGACGCGTTCGTGCGCCACGCCTATCTGCCGGGGATCATGCCGGGGCAGCGCTACGGCTTCCGGGCCCACGGCCCGTACGAACCGGAGCTCGGCCACCGCTGCAATTCCGCCAAGCTGCTGCTGGATCCGTACGCCAAGGCGATCAGCGGGCGGGTCGACTGGGGCGAGGAGGTCTACGGCTACCACTTCGGGCGGCCCGACAAGCGCAATGACCTCGACTCCGCCCCGCACACCATGGCGTCGGTGGTGGTCAATCCATACTTCGACTGGGGCGACGACCGCCCGCCGCGCACCGACTACCACCGCACGGTCATCTACGAGGCGCATGTCAAGGGGCTGACCATGCGCCATCCCCGGCTGCCGGAGGAGCTGCGCGGGACCTACGCGGCGCTCGCCCATCCGGCGATCATCGAACACCTGACCGAGCTGGGCGTCACCACGCTGGAACTGATGCCCGTGCACCAGTTCGTCCACGACCACCGGCTGGCCGACGCGGGGCTGGTCAACTACTGGGGCTACAACACCATCGGCTTCTTCGCCCCGCACAACGCCTATGCCTCCTGGGGCGACCGTGGCCAGCAGGTACTGGAGTTCAAATCGGCCGTCCGGGCGCTGCACCAGGCGGGCATCGAGGTCATCCTGGACGTGGTCTACAACCACACGGCCGAGGGCAACCACCTGGGCCCCACGCTCTCCTTCCGGGGCCTTGACAACGCCTCGTACTACCGGCTGACCGAGGACCGCCGGTACTACATGGACACCACCGGCACCGGGAACTCCCTGCTGATGCGGTCCCCGCACGTGCTCCAGCTGATCATGGACTCGCTGCGCTACTGGGTGACCGAGATGCATGTGGACGGCTTCCGCTTCGATCTGGCGGCGACACTGGCCCGGCAGTTCCACGAGGTGGACCGGCTGTCGTCGTTCTTCGACCTGGTCCAGCAGGATCCGGTGGTGAGCCAGGTGAAGCTGATCGCCGAGCCCTGGGACGTCGGCGAGGGCGGCTATCAGGTCGGCAACTTCCCACCCCTGTGGACCGAATGGAACGGCAAGTTCCGGGACACCGTGCGGGATCTGTGGCGCGGTGAGCCCAGGACGCTGGCCGAGTTCGCCTCCCGGCTGACCGGCTCCTCCGACCTCTACCAGGGCGACGGGCGGCGCCCGCTGGCCTCGGTCAACTTCGTCACCTGCCACGACGGCTTCACCCTGCGCGACCTGGTGAGCTACGACGAGAAGCACAACGAGGCCAACGGCGAGTCCAACCAGGACGGCGAGAGCTACAACCGGTCCTGGAACTGCGGAGTCGAGGGCGAAACCGACGATCCGGCGGTGCGGACGCTGCGCGAGCGCCAGATGCGCAACTTCATCGCCACCCTGATGCTCTCCCAGGGCGTGCCGATGCTCAGCCACGGCGATGAGTTCGGGCGCACCCAGGGCGGCAACAACAACGCGTACTGCCAGGACAACGAGGTGTCCTGGGTGCGCTGGCCGGATCACGCCAAGGGGCAGGACGGCGCATGGGAGGACAGCTCGGCGCTGGAGCTGCTGCGCTTCGCCCGCTCGCTGGTGTGGCTGCGCCGCGACCACCCCGTCTTCCGGCGCCGCCGCTTCTTCCACGGGCGGCCGGTGGAAGGCACCCATGACGAGCTGTCGGACATCGCCTGGTTCACCCATGAGGGAGAGGAGATGACGCCACGCGACTGGCAGGCGGCACACGCCAAGTCCCTCGCGGTCTTCCTCAACGGCAGCGCGATCTCCGAACCGGGGGCACGCGGCGAGCCGATCACCGATGACTCGTTCCTGCTGCTGTTCAACGCCCACCACGAGCCACTGGACTTCGTCGTGCCCATCGACCACGGCAAGCAGTGGCAGCTCATCGTGGACACGGCGGTGGCGGCGGGCGTGGAGCCGGGCAGCGGGTCGAAGGTGGCGGCGGGCGACCGGCTGACCCTGGTGGACCGCAGCCTGATGGTGCTGCAGCGGCCTGCTTGAGGCGGGGCCCGCTCAGACGCCATTTCAGTTGGCGTGATCTTGCGTCAGTCTGGAGTGATGACTGCCGCGCTTGTCGAGCGGATGGCGCCGGAAGACCTGTGGACGTTGTTCCAGCGGGTGGTGCCGCCGGCGCCGGTCCGCCCGCGGGGTGGAGGGCATCGTCGGCGGGGGGGACCGCGAGGTGCTGGCCGCGATCATCTTCGCGGCCACCTCGGGCTGTACCTGGAACCAACCGCCACCAGGCTTCGGCCTGTGTCGGGCGTGGCGGCCTTTCGTCGGTTCACCGAGTGGACCGGGGCCGGGTGTGGGCCAAGCTCCACCGCCTGGTCCTGGACGAACTCGGCGCCCGGGGCGAGCTGGACTGGTCGCGGTGCGCGATCGACTCCGTCAGTGTCCGGGCGCTCAATAGGGGGCATCTGACGGGACCGAATCCGACCGACCGCGGAAAGAAGGGATCGAAAATCCACCTCATCGTCGACCGCCAGGGCCGCCCCTGTCGATCGGCATCTCCGCCGCCAGCCTCCACGACAGCCAGGCCCTCATTTCACTGGTCCGCGGCATCCGGCACCGCCTCGCCCGCAAGGGCATCGAGTCATCCCGACACCTGGGCCGGCACCGCTGGGTCGTGGAACGGACCGTGTCCTGGCTGTCCGGCTGCCGACGCCTGCACCGCCGCTACGAACGCAAGCCGGAACACTTCCTCGCCTTCACCGCCATCGCCGCGACCCTCATATGTCACCGCGGACTGGCCAAGTGACATGACCTCTCAGCACCTCTAGCGCGGTCACAGGTCCTGTGCGGTCGATGTAGCGGTTGATGTAGCGGTTGATGTAGCGGTTGATGTAGCGGTTGATGATCGAAAGCAGCGTCCCCATGAGGATCCCGCGGAGCGGGTCTGCAGACTCCGGCGTTGTCAGGGTGTGTCAGCTTCGCAGGCCGCCAGAGGCGGTGAGGCGCTCTCCGGTGACCCATGCGGCGTCGTCGGAGGCGAAGAAGACCGCCGCCCGCGCCAGATCCTTGGGCTGACCGATACGGCCCAGGGGGGTGCGCCCGATCATGTCCGTCTCGGCGTCACTGCCGATGAAGCCGGCCGCGTGGATGCCTTCCGTCTCCACACCGCCAGGGGCCAGGGTGTTCACTCGGATCCCGCGAGGGCCGAGCTCGGCGGCCAGGACTCGCGTCAAGGCATCGACGGCGCCCTTCGTCGCGGCGTACACCGACATCCCCGGCACCGCGCGGGCGCTGTCCAGCGATCCGATGTTGATGACCGACCCGCCGTCGGACCCGAAGTACTTAAGGGCTTCCTGGATCGTACGGATCGGTCCGGTCACGTTGACGCAAAGCTGACGGTCGATCTCCTGCTGCGTGACGGTCTCCAGCGGCTGTACGTAATAGACACCGGCATTGTTGACGAGGATGTCGAACCGGCCGTACGCGTCTACGGTCCTGGCGAAGAGGCGCTCAACATCCGCAGGCACCGACACGTCGCCCTGCACGGCGATCGCGGTCCCCCCTCGCGCCTGGATGTCCTGCACCACCCGCTCGGCGCCGGCGGCACTGGAGGCGTAGTTGACCACGACCGATGCTCCGGCCGCGGCGAATTCCCGCGCGATGCCCGCCCCGATGCCCTTGGAAGCACCCGTCACGAGCGCGACCTTTCCCGCCAGTCTCGAATCGGCGTTCTTCGGCGATACCCCGTCGCCGCGGCCAACACCTGTCTGATTTTCCATGATTGCCACTCCCGTCCATGTTGGTGAGCGTCCGGGTGACGCGGGCCTCCGGGGCAACTGCCCGGGATCTAGACGATGCGTTGTCGAACAGAACCCGCCGGACGGCCTCGCCGCCACGGGCCCCTCACAGGCACGCCCGTATCGACTCCCGCCCTGATGGCCACCGCTTTCGGCGGCGGCGATCCACCGGACATGCACCACGGTAGGATCCGCGAGACATAGAGACAAATAGTGTCAGCGCATAGTTGAGATTGACATTGCCTATGCCACCGCCGTCCTTGTCGCAGCAGATCGTCGCTCTGGAAAAGCACCTCGGCGTGCAGCTGTTCACTCGGACATCGGGCGGGGTCACAGTGACCATGGCCGGACGCGCCTTCCTCGCCGAGGCAGAGATCGCGACCACCGCGGCCCGCAGAGCCGTCCTGGCTGCCCGTGCCGCCTCCGGGGAACTGGCCTGTGAACTCATCATCGCCGTCCACATGGGCCTGGGAGCACGACAGCTCCCTCTGACACTGGGCCGGCTCCGCCACCGCCACCCGAAACTCCAGGTCATTCTCCACGAGGAGCCCGATCCAACGGATATGGAACGGCCGGCCCGCCAGGGAACGCTCGACATGGTCCTCGTCCACCGCATCCCCACCGGCCGCACATTCGACATCCACCCCCTGGGCGAGGAGACCTACGTCGCCGTTCTGCCCGAGGGACACCCGCTCCTCGCCAGCGACAGGGCCCTGCGCATGGCAGACCTTGCGACACAGGGATGGGTGCGCTTCCGCCGCGCCAGCCTGCTCGACGAATACCTCGCCCGCCTGCTCGCCGACACGAGCATCAGCCCGCCCACTGCCCGCCCGTTCCTGCCCTCCCTGACCGAACCCGTCATCGTCGGTACACGCCGCCACCCAGATTCGGCGGAGGCAGCCGTGCTCGACCACCTCCATCAGCGGAACTGGTGCGGCACCAGCCTCCTCGCCCCGCATACCGCCCTCTGAGCTAAGGGCCTCACTGGTCGTCGGCCGCGCGCTTGTCCCGGAGGGGCCGTAGGCCGCCGGGCAGGTCGGGGAGCTGGAAGAAACGCCTGTTCGGCGCCGGTCCAGGAGAACACCTCCAGCAGCTCCTCGGGCAGGTCCGCCCTCGGTGGCATCGCGTTCACTGCGGCCCGCAACTCCAGCAGGGAGGCCGTTCGGGTTCCGGCTCCGGGACCGCGAAGTGCAGACGGCCGTCGTCCTCGAAGGCGATCCGCGCGTTGTCCGGGACCCGGGCGACGACCTCCCGGTAGGTGCCCTCCAGCAGCGCGGCCGGATGCCCGCCCGCCTCCCTGGGCAGGTTCAGCGAGGCAAGCACGGTCGGCCTTGTCCGCTGCCACGCCTGGCCGGCCAGCAGCCACTCCCAGGGGCTACGACTACCGGCACCTTCGGCGATGGCTTGCTTCCCTTGGCATCCGGCACCGCCTCGCCCGCAAGGGCATCGAGTCGTCCCCGCGTCTGGGCCGGCACCAATGGGTCGTGGAGCGGACTATGTATACGGCCGATACAGCACGCCGTTGTCCGCCAGGACCCGGACGACGGCGACACCATGCCGGACACGGACGCCCCGTCCCGTCTGGAGGTCGAAGTCGATGGTGCTCCCCCTCATCACATTGCGGGCAATCAGTGTCAACTGACGTGGCGGTGGGTGGGAGCCATACGCCTCAAACCCTCATGCAGACGTTCTCCAAAGAATTTCTGGTGGGGCGCTTCGGATGGGTACGTAGGTTCATATGACGGCTGCCCCCGGCACACCCACCGCCACCTATCGCCTCCAGCTCCAGCCCGCCTTCCCCTTCGCGGCGGCGGAGCGAGCGGTGCCGTATCTGGCCTCGCTCGGCGTCTCCCATCTGCATCTGTCCCCCGTGCTGGAGGCGGTGCCCGGCTCCACCCATGGCTATGACGTGGTGGACCACTCCGCCGTCCGGGCCGAGCTGGGCGGTGAGGAGGGGCTGCGCGCACTCGCCCGTACGGCGCGGGCGCACGGCCTCGGGCTGATCGTCGACATCGTGCCGAACCATATGGCCGCCCCCACCCCCGAGCGGCTCAACGCCCAGCTGTGGGAGGTGCTGCGGGAGGGGCCGGAGTCGGCGTACGCGCGGTGGTTCGACATCGACTGGCGGGCCCACGGCGGCAAGGTGCTGCTGCCGGTGCTGGGCGGTCCGCTCGGCGAGGAGTGGGACCGGCTGCGGGTCGAGGACGGGACGCTGCGCTACTACGACCACGCCTTCCCGCTGCGGCCCGGCACCGAGGGGCTGCCGCTCGCCGAGTTGCTGGACGCCCAGTGGTACCGGCTCGGCTGGTGGCGGCTGGCCCGCACCGAGCTCAACTACCGGCGGTTCTTCACCATCTCCGAGCTGATCGCGGTGCGGGTGGAGGACCCGGAGGTGTTCGCCGCGACCCACGCCACACTGCTGGAGCTGGTGCGGGACGGGGTCGTGGACGGGCTGCGGATCGACCATCCGGACGGGCTCGCCGACCCGGAGGGCTATCTGCGGCGGCTGGACCGTGCGGTGCGGGCGGCGACGGGAGACGGGGAGCGCGGGGGCGGGCGGCGGGCCGCGCCAGAGGACGAGGACGGCCGGCGGATCACGCCAGGAGGCGGCGGCCGTTGGACAGCGCCAGAAGGCGACATCGGCCGGTGGACAGCGCCGGAAGGCGGCGGCGCCCGCTGGACCGTCGTGGAGAAGATCCTCGCCCGGGACGAGCCGCTGCCCGCCACCTGGCCGGTCGCCGGGACCACCGGCTATGACGCGCTGCACCACATCGACGGGCTCTTCGTCGACCCGGACGGTCTGGAGAAGCTGACCGCCCTCTACCGCGCCTTCGCCGCTCCCCCGGCCGACGTGGGCGGCGACTGGGCCGCCACGGTCCGCCGCGCCGCCCATGAGGTGGTCACGCATGAGCTGGCCGCCGAGGTGGAACGGCTGACGCGTACCGCCTCCCGGATCTGCGCGGCCGATCTCCGGCTGCGCGACCACGCGCCCTGGGCGCTGCGTACGGCGATTCGCGAGTTGCTGGTGCGGCTGCCGGTCTACCGTCCGTACGCCTCCGTGGGCGGTCCGCCCGCGACGGACGCCGACGCGGTGATGCTGTGCTCGGCGGCGGCGGGCGCCCGGGAGGCGTTCACGGTGGCGCAGGAGGCCCAGGTGGTGGGGGTGGTGCGGGACGCGGCACTGGGCGGGCTCGGGGACGGCCCGGACCACCGCGACTTCTGCGCCCGCTTCGCCCAGACGGCGGCCGCGCTGCGCGCCAAGTCGGTCGAGGACACCGCCTTCTACCGCTACGCCCCGCTGCTGTCGGCCGCCGAGGTGGGTGGCGATCCGGGGCGGCCGGCCGTGGCCCCCGAGGAGTTCCACGCCTTCGCGGCCCGGCGCTTGAGGGACTGGCCCGCCACCGGCACGGTGCTCTCCACGCATGACACCAAGCGCAGCGCGGACGCCCGCGCCCGGCTCGCGGCGCTCACCGAATGCCGGGGCTGGTGGGGGCGGACGGTCGAGGAGTTGACCCGCTCGGTCTCCGCCCCCGATCCCCATCTCGCCTGGACGGCCTGGCAGACGGCGCTCGCGCTGGGCCACGGGGACGCCGAACGGCTGGTCCCGGCCGTACTCAAGGCGGTGCGCGAGGCGGGGCTGCGGACCACCTGGACGGAGCGGAACGCGGCGTACGAGGAGGAGGCGACCGCCTTCCTGGAGGCCGGGCCCTGCGCGGCCGACCCGTCGGTATGGGCCGCGATCGGCGCCGAACTCGACGGACCGGCGCGGGCCAACGCGCTCGGCGCCGCCCTGCTCCAGCTCACCATGCCGGGCGTCCCCGACCTCTATATGGGCACCGAGTGCGTCTATACGGCCCTCGTCGACCCGGACAACCGCCGCCCGCCCGAGCTGGGCGGCGAACCGGCGGACGGCCCGTCGGCCGAAAAGTTGCTGCTCACCCGGGCGGCACTGAACCTGCGCCGGGAGCGTCCGGGGTGGTTCGGCCCCGGGAGTACGTATACGCCGCTGCTCGCCTCCGGTCCGTCCGCCGAGCACTGCGTGGCCTTCTTACGGACAGACAACGGCATGGACGGCACGGACGGCACGGACGGCATGGACGGCACGGACGGCATGGACGGCACACCCGGCGGCGCCGTCACCGTGGTCACCCGGCTGTCGCGGCGGCTGGCGGAGGCGGAGGGCTGGGGCGCCACCCGGCTGCCGCTGCCACCGGGCCGCTGGCGGGACCTGCTGACCGGGCGGACCGCCGAGGGCCCGGCAACGCTGGATGAGCTGCTGTCCCGGCTTCCGGTGGCGCTGCTGGTCCGGATCTGACGGGCCCATCGGAACGGGGCATCCGGGCCCACCGGAACGGCCCGTCCGGCGCTCTCCCTGACGGCCCGCCAGAAAGCCTGCGGCCTTCATGTCCTGAAGCATTTACAGCTGCCCGGGGGCGCGCTACGTTCACCAAGAAATTGGGAGCGCTCCCACACCCGACGGTTCCTGACCCGTTCACGTCGAAGGGAAAGCACGCGCAATGCCTCGACGATCACTTTCACTCGCCTCATCCGCACGCCCACCGGGCGGCTCCCGCGCGCGCAGGTCCGTACTGCTGGTCCTGCTCTCGGTCCTGCCCGCCCTGGGCCTTGTCTTCTTCTCCGGCGGCAGCGCCTCCGCGCATGGCGCACCGATGGCGCCGGGCAGCCGCACCTATCTCTGCTGGAAGTACAGCCTGTCCTCGACCGGTGAGGTCAAGCCGACCAACCCGGCGTGCAAGGCCGCGTACGACAAGAGCGGTGCGACGCCGTTCTACAACTGGTTCGCGGTGCTCCGCTCGGACGGCGCGGGCCGCACCAAGGGGTTCATCCCGGACGGCAAGCTGTGCAGCGGCGCGGCCACCGTCTACGACTTCTCCGGCTTCGACGTGGGCAGCAAGGACTGGCCGGTGACCCATCTGACATCCGGCAAGTCGATGCAGTTCTCGTACAACGCCTGGGCCGCGCACCCGGGGTCGTTCCGCAGCTATGTCACCAAGAGCCCGATCGACCCGACCAAGCCGCTCACCTGGAACGATCTGGAGGACCAGCCGTTCAACACGGTGACGAACCCGCCGCTGTCCGGCCAGGTCGGCACGGTGGACGGCAAGTACACCTGGACGGCCAATCTGCCGTCCGGCAAGAGCGGGCGCCACATCATCTACACCGTGTGGACGCGCTCGGACAGCCAGGAGACCTTCTACAGCTGCTCCGACGTGGTCTTCGACGGCGGCAACGGCGAGGTGACGGTGCCGGGCGCCAGCAGCGGCGGCGGTGGCAGCGACCCCACGGACCCGCCGGGCAACCCGCCGACGGCCTCCTGCGCCGCCACCCAGAAGGTGACCAGCACCTGGAACGGCGGCTACCAGGCCGAGGTGACGGTCTCCAACTCCGGTGCCACGCCCATCTCCTCATGGATGGTCGACTGGACGGTGCCGTCCGGGCAGCGGATCGACAGCGTCTGGAACGGCAAGCTGAGCACCACCGATTCCTCGGCGTCGGTCACCAACGCCGACTGGAACGGTTCACTGGCCACCGGGGCGTCGACGACCTTCGGCTATACGGCCGGCGGCGGCTCTCCTGACACAACGGCCGCGCCGATCTGCATGGTGCACTAGTCTGCGTCTCACACCGGTCCACGCAGGTGCTCCGACCCGCTCATTGATCTGTCAGGTGCACCTCATCCCGCGCGCCGGTCTGCCGCTCCTTCCCCCTCGCGGGCGGCAGACCGGCCCCGCCCGGAAAATATCGCGTGGACACCGAGACATCGGCGCCCATAGAGTGCGGGCACGCCCTTGATCGAGGAAGGAGGCGAGAGCAATGGACATCACGACGTTTCCGCGCTCCCGCCCCCTGTCCCCCGGGCGTAACCCCGTCTGATCACACATCGTTCGATCAGGCATCCGACCGGGAGCGCACCACTCTCCTGGAAGGAATTCCATGACCGATCTGGTCATCCGTCCCCTCACCGAGGGCGACGCCCATCTGTTCCACGACCTGCACGTGCCCGCGCTCGTCGGCCGGGGCACCCTCGGCCACACCTACGCCACCGTCGGCCAGGGCGGCGAATACCGCCCCGACTGGACCTGGGTGGCGCTGCGCGAGGGGCGGGTCGTGGCCCGCGCCGCGTGGTGGGCCGGGCCGGAGGACTCCGCGCCCGTCGCCCTGGACTGGTTCGACTTCGCCGAGGGCGAGGCCGACGCCGCCGCCGAACTGCTGCGCACCGCACCGCTGCGCACCGAGTACACCCTGCTGGCCCCGCCCGGCTGGCGCGATCAGCCCGAGGTGCGGGCCGCCGCCCAGGCCCGTATCGACGCCGCCGTGGCGGGCGGGCTCAAGCCCCTGGTCGAGCGCTACCGCTATGAGTGGACGCCGGAGTGCGGACTGCCCGCCCGCCCGGGGCGGCTGGAGTTCCGGCCGGCGCCCGATGACGCGGCGATCGAGGACGTACTGCGCCGCATCATGCCGGGCACGCTCGACGCCCACGACCGCCATGCCATCGAACGAGGAGGGGTCGAGGCCGCGGTGCGGGAGCTCCTGGACTTCCTCTCCTGGTGCCCGTCGCCGCGCGAGTGGTGGCGGCTGGCCTGGACGCCCGAGGGCGAGCTGGTCGGCATCCAGGTGCCCGCGCACAATCCCAACGGCCCGTGCGTGGGCTACATAGGGGTCGTCGCCGAGCAGCGCGGCCACGGCTACGCGTACGACCTGCTCGTGGAGTGCACCCACGATCTGGTGGAACGGGGGGCCACGAAGATCGCGGCGGCGACGGACCAGCCCAACCTCCCCATGGCCGCGCACTTCGCCAGGGCGGGGTATCCCATCACCCAGGAGCGCATCGACCTCGTCTGACCGATCTCCCTGCCGCTGACCGATGTCCCCGCGGCTGACCGATGTCGCCCTGCTGCGCCGCCGGCGCCGCGTCCCGCAGCATGGTCGAGGACCGTAGCGAGGTCTAGGACCGTAGCCAGGTCGAGGTGAGGAGACGCCAGTGCTGTTCGAGGTGTGGGCGCCGCACGCCGAGCGGGTCGGGCTCCATGTGGACGGGCGGGACCGTCCCATGG
>NZ_JBHYVB010000285.1:4794-11564 GCF_042750115.1 Streptomyces sp. NPDC059455 | reverse complement strand
GTGGGGGGCTCCGCCCCAGACCCGGGGTCCAAGGGGCGAAGCCCCTGCCACGCGGCGGAGCCGCATATCGATGCTGCGGGAAGGGACGGGGAGGGGAAAGCAGCCCGCCGCAGACGCCAAGACCCGCCGGACAGCACATAGGCGGCACGACGGCCGAACCACCGAACCAAGACACGCCGCAGGCGCGATCGGCCCGGCAGGATTGATTCGGCTCGTGCCCCTGCTTAGCGTCCCGCATGAAGGGCAAGAAGATCCCCACGTCCCGCACGACCCCTACCAAGGGAGCCCACATGAAGCTCGCCTTCTCCACCCTCGGCGTCCCCGGTATGCCCGTGCCCGACGTGGCCCGGCTCGCCGCCGGGGCCGGATACCACGGCATCGAGCTGCGCGCCCACCCCGAGGAGCCGGTGCACCCGGGGATCGGGGCGGACGAACGGGCCAGGGTGGCGGCGGAGTTCCGGGACGCCGGGGTCGAGATCCTCACCGTCGCCGGATATGTGCGCGCCGCCCAGGCCGGGCCGGACGAGCCGGTGCTGACCGGGCTCGGGGAGCTGCTGGAGCTCGCCCACGACCTGGGCGCCCGCAATGTCCGGGTCTTCCCCGGCGGCGGGGAGCAGAGCCCGGAGGAGGCCGACGCCACGGCCGCCCGGCGGCTCGCGGCGGCCGCGCCCCGCGCCGCCGACCTCGGCGTACGGCTGCTGCTCGAGACCCACGACTCGCACCGGACGGGCGCGGACGCGGCCCGGGTCCTCGGGCTCGTGGGTCATGGCAGCGTCGGGGCGATCTGGGATGTGATGCACACCTGGCTGGGCGGCGAGGATCCGGCCACCAGCTATCCGGCGCTCTTCGCTCATCTGGGCTACGTCCAGGTCAAGGACATCGCCTCGGCCGAGGACACCACCCCGCTGCCGCTGGGCGAGGGGGTGCTGCCGCTGACCGAGTGCGTGGAGCTGCTCAGCCGCGAGGGCTGGGACGGCTGGCTGTGCTGGGAGTACGAGAAGCGGTGGTATCCGCAGGCGCGAGCGTTCCCGGAGCTGCTGGCCCCGGGCCGGGAGCATCTGCTGCGGCTGCTCGCCGACGCGGCCTGAGCGCCCGGCTCGGGGTCCGCCTCGGCCCATCCTGACGGCTCGGCCCATCCTGACGCCTCGGCCCGTCCTGATCGCTCGGCTCAGGCGGCTCGGGGCGGCGGCGCGGCCCGAGGCGCATGCGTGCCAGCCTCCCGGCCGGGAGCGAGGTCAGCGCCACGCCGCCCACCAGCAGCGCCGCCGCCAGCCAGCGCGGTGCGCTGATGCCCTCCCCCAGCACCAGCGCCGCCGAGGACATCCCGAAGACCGGCACCAGCAGCGAGAACGGGGCGACCGCCGAGGCGTCGTAGGTGCGCAGCAGAAAGCCCCAGACTCCGAAGCCGAACACCGTGGTGACCCAGGCGACATAGACGATCGCGCCGACCCCGGCCCAGTCGAGCCGGCTCAGCGCCTCGACATCGGGCCGCGCGCCCTCGAACACCAGCGAGAGCGCGAGCAGCGGCAGCACCGGCACCACGCTGACCCACACCATGAAGTTCAGGGCGTCGGGCGGCGCCGCCTTGCGGGTGAGGACGTTGGAGACCCCCCAGAAGGCCGCCGCCGCGACGACGAGGACGAAGCCGAGGAGCGGCCCCGAGGTGCCCTCGTCCACGGCGGCCACCGCGATCCCGACGAGGGCGACGGCCATGCCCAGCAGCCGCCGCCGGCCGGGGCGTTCGGCGAGGACGACGGCCGCGAACAGCGCCGTGAACACCGCCTGGATCTGCAGCACCAGCGAGGACAGCCCGGCGGGCATCCCCTGGTGCATTCCGATGAACAGCAGCCCGAACTTCGCCACGCCCAGGGCCAGCCCCACCCCCAGGATCCATCGCCAGGCGACCCTCGGCGGGCCGACCAGGAAGACGGCGGGCAGCGCGGCCACCAGGAACCGCAGGGCGCAGAAGAGCAGGGGCGGGAAGTGGTCGAGGCCCACCTCGATGACCACGAAGTTGACCCCCCACAGGGCCGTGACCAGCACGGCGAGGGCTATGTGCACAGGTCGCATGGGTTGCGTTGATCGCATGGGTCGAGGATCAGCCGCCCGGACCTTGTAGCACCAGCGCGGATGTCTTCATGCTTGGATGCAGTAACGGTTAAAGGTACGAGGAGGAGGGCGAACTGTGCTGGATCTGGGCCGGCTGCGGGCTCTGCACGCGGTGTCCGTGCACGGCTCGGTCAGCGCCGCCGCGATCGCGCTCGGCTACACCCCGTCCGCCGTATCGCAACAGATCGCCAAGTTGGAGCGGGAGACCCGGACGACCCTGCTGGAGCGGCAGGGCCGGGGCATCACGCTGACCGACGCGGCCCGGCATCTGGCCGCCACCGCGCAGCAGCTGCTCGCCATCGTCGAGGAGGCCGAGACCACTCTGGAGGAGCGGCGTGGTCAGCCGACGGGCCGGCTGGTGATCGGCGCCTTCGCCTCGGCGGCGCGCGGGCTGATGCCCGCGGTGCTGGCCGCGCTCATGGCCGAACACCCCTCCCTGGACGCCCGGTTGCTCGAAGTGGACCCGCATCTGTCGGTGGACCTGGTGGCGCAGGGGGTCATCGACCTGGCGGTGGCCCATGACTGGGACATCGCCCCGCTGCCCGCCCCGGAGGGGCAGGAACGGGCGGCCATCGGGGAGGACCTGTGCGATCTGCTCGTCCCGGCCGGACATCCACTGGCCCGGGTGGCCGCACGGCGCCCGCTGCGCCGCGAGGACCTGCCGGGCCAACGGTGGATCTGCCAGCCGCCGGGGTCGGTGTGCCACGACTGGCTGGTCCGTACGCTGCGGGCCTCGGGGCATGAGCCGGACCTGGCGTATCAGGCGGCGGAGAACCACACCCAGATCGCCCTGGTGGCGGCCGGTCTCGGCGTCGCGCTGATGCCCCGGCTGGGGCGCGGTCCGCTGCCGGACGGGGTGCTGGCGCTGCCCCTGGAACCGGTCCCGGTGCGGCGGCTGTACGCCCTGTGGCGTCCGGGCGCGGCCCGCCGCCCCGCCATCACCGAGACGGTGCGGCTCCTGAGCGACCTCTGGCCGCGCCGCACGGGCTGAGCGCACGACGGGCCGAGCCCGCCGCGCGCCGCCGACGCTCTGGGAGGGGTGTCGCGTCGGCGGCGGGGTGCTGCTGGCCGCGGGCGGCGGAGAAGGTGGTCGGCGACGCAGCCAGCGGCAAAGCCGACTACCGCCGTGCGGAGACTCCCCATCAGCACGCCCCTTCGACGCTCGGCGACCCGCGCCGGTTCCGCGCGGGGTGTCGGACCGGCAGCTCCGCCTCGATCAGGTCCGCCGCCCGGTCCGGCCCGCCCTCCGTGGCCATCCGCGCCTTGAGCGCGGCGCAGCGGGCGGCCACCTCGGGGTCGTGCACCAGATCGAGCACCGCCTTGCGCAGCGCCGGAGCCGTGGCCTCCGCCTTGGGCAGATGGCGGCCGACCCCGAGCCCCTCGAGGGTGTCCGCGTTGCGGAACTGGTCGACGGCCTGCGGTACGGCGACCATCGGCACTCCGCAGGCCAGCCCCTCCTGGGCGCCGCCCGCACCCGCGTGGGTGATGAACGCGTCGGCCTTCCGCAACACGCTCAACTGCGGTATCCACGTGTGCGTTTCGACATTGGCCGGGATCTCGCCGAGGTCGGCCGGATCGACGAACTCGCCGATCTGGAGCACCACGTACCAGCCCGGCAGATCGCCGAACGCCGCGACGCACGCGCGGTAGAAGCCGGGCTCCCTGGTCCAGGTGGAGCCGAGCGAGATCAGCAGGATCCGGTCGGTCTCGGCGGCCCGCTCCGGGCGGCGCCACTCCGCCACATCGCGGCGGGCGCTCTGGCAGCCGCCGACGAAGCTGTAGACGGAGGTGTCGACGCGGTCGGCGTTGGGCTGGAGCAGTTCGGGGATGAGGGCGACACAGCGGCTGGGGCGGCCGATGAGGGTGTCGGGGTCGGCGTCGGCCAGGCCGTTGCCATCGAGCCAGGCGCGGTAGCGCGCGTAGTAGGCCCGGCCGCGCTCCGACCGCCGCATATGGGCGTACATCGGCTCGAAGACCTCTTCGCGGTAGCCGTTCCAGGGCACGAAGCTGGGCGCGAGCTCGACGGCGGACACGCCCCACCGATGGGCGAGGACATGCGCCGGGTAGGCGGTGACGTCGTACATCACCAGATCCGGCTCATCGCCCTCGTAGGCCACCAGATGTTGCGGAAGCGCCTGCTCCGCCTCGGTGAGAAACGGCTCGATGTAGTCGATCAGATCGGAGCCTCTGGCGCCCGGCACATTCTCACCATGGAGGATCGAGGTGTAGGTCTTCGGCTCGGCGCCGGTTTCGGCCACCTTCTCGGCGAACGACTCGGGAATGGCGTAGGTAACCCGGCGACCGCGGGCCACCAGCTCGCGGATCACCTCCAGGCTCGGGTTGACGTGCCCGTGTGCCGCGATGCCGAACATGGCGATGTGTGTAGGGGGCTTGGCACCCGTCGGTGGGGTCATGAAAACGGAACATAAGCGAGAACGGATGCCTTATACAAATACCGTGCATACCCGGTCGAGAGCTTAGTACCGGTTTCGTGCGGACGCCAGATCACGGTCTTTAACCAGTCTTTTCCTTTACGCTTCCGGGCCATTGGAAAAGGCCGACTTTCCTTGACCCGACCGCGGTTTGTGTCCCAGCGTGTCCTGCACACCTATGGCCGCCCCCTCCGAACGTCCCATGGAAGGAGTGCGGGTGCACACGACGTCTCGCCGCGCCCTGCTCACCGCCACCCTGGCCGCCGCCGCGGCCGGTGGATGCAGCGGACCGACGAACAACTCCCCCGCGCCCGCGGTCCCCGCGCGCCGCACCGCCGCCGGTTCCGGCAGCCCCTCCGCGGCCCCCTCCCGGCCCACCACGGAGCCCGGCCGGGACCACGAGCGCGACCGCCGGCGGATCGACGAGCTCATCGGGCGGATGACGCTGGACCAGAAGATCGGCCAGCTCTTCGTGATGCGGGTGTACGGCCATTCGGCCACCCGCCCCGACCCCGCCGATGTCGCGGCCAACCGCAAGGAGATAGGGGTCGACAACGCCGCCGAGCTGATCGCGAAGTATCACGTGGGCGGGGTGATGTACATCGGATGGGCGCACAACATCCGCGATCCCCACCAGGTGGCCGCGCTCTCCAACGGCATCCAGAAGGCCGCGCTCGCCACCTCCGTGCCCGTCCCCGTCCTGCTCTCCACCGACCAGGAGTACGGCACCGTCGCCCGGGTCGGCGCGCCCGCCACACTGTTCCCGGGCGCCATGGCGCTCGGCGCGGGCGGAAGCGCGGCCGACGCCCGTACGGCCGCGCGCACCGCGGGGGCGGAGCTGGCCGCGCTCGGCATCCGACAGGACTACGCCCCGATCGCGGACGTCAACGTCGACCCCGCCAATCCGGTGATCGGGGTGCGCTCCTTCGGGGCCGATCCGAAGGCCGTGGCCCGGATGGTGGCGGCCCAGGTGGAGGGCTATCAGAGCGCCGGGGTCGCGGCCACCGCCAAGCACTTCCCCGGCCACGGCGACACCAGCGTGGACAGCCATGTCGGGCTGCCGCGGATCACCCACTCCCGAAAGGAGTGGGAGCGGCTGGACGCGCCGCCGTTCCGGGCCGCGATCGAGGCCGGAATCGACTCGATCATGACGGCGCATCTGCTCTTCCCCGCGCTCGACCCGGCCGACGACCCCGCCACGCTCTCCCGCCCCATCCTCACCGGTGTGCTCCGCGAGGAGCTGGGTTACGACGGGGTGGTGGTCACCGACTCGCTCGGTATGGAAGGGGTGCGGAAGAAGTACGGCGACGACCGGGTGCCGGTGCTCGCGCTCAAGGCGGGCGTGGACCAGCTGCTGAACCCGCCGAGCCTGTCCCTCGCCTTCGAGGGCGTACGCAAGGCCGTCAGGGCGGGCGAGATCAGCGAGGACCGCATCGACCGCTCGTTGCGGCGCGTCCTCGAACTCAAGGTACGCCGGGGCCTGTTCGACGATCCGTACACCAGCGACCGCGCGGTCAACCGCACGGTGGGCACCCGCGAGCACCGCGCCACCGCCGACCGCGTCGCCGAGCGCACCACCACCCTGATCACCAACCGCGGCGGGCTGCTCCCGCTGTCGCCGCGCCGCCACCGCGACCTGCTCGTGGTGGGCGTGGACGCCGCGGCACCCTCCGGCACCGGCGGCCCGCCGACGTCCGTCCTGGCCCGCGCCCTGTCCGGGCTCGGCTTCCGCGCGGAGGCGCTCACCACCGGCACCGCCAGTTCCCCCGGCCCCTCCCCGCGGCGCATCGAGGCGGCGGTCGCCGCGGCGCGCGGGCGGGACGCGGTGATCGTGACGACGTACGACATCGCCTCCGGCTCCGCCCAGCGCACCCTGGTGGCACGCCTGGTGGCCACCGGCGTGCCGGTGGTGCACCTGGCCCTGCGCAACCCCTACGACATCGCGCGCCTGACCGGCCGCGACACGGCCCCCGGCGCCTCGCTGGCCGCCTACTGCTGGACGGACGTGGAACTGCGCGCCGCCGCCCGCGTCATCGCGGGCCGGACCACCCCGCGCGGCAAACTGCCGGTAGCGGTCCGGCGCGCGGACGACCCGTCCCGGGTGCTGTACCCGATCGGACACGGGCTGACGTACTGAGAAGGGGGGGGGGGGGGGGTGGGGGCGCGGGGGCCGGGGGGCGGGGGGGCGCGGGGGCCCGCCCCCCGGCCCCGGCGCGCGGGACCCCCCCA
>NZ_JBHYVB010000285.1:0-4784 GCF_042750115.1 Streptomyces sp. NPDC059455 | reverse complement strand
GCCGCGGGCCGCCAGACCCCTGAGCGCGCTTCCCGCCTCTCTCCGACACGCTCAGTCACCGCGCACCGGCCCCCCCCCCCGGCCCCCCCCCCTTCTCACCGGGTATGGGCCGCTCAGGGCCGCAACACCGGCTCGCGCTCGGTCTCGCGGCGGTCCAGCTTCGCGTCATGCCGGGCGAGGGGCTTGCTCGTCGTGCTGACGCCCGCCCAGCGCTGCACCTCGGCGGTGGCCTTGGCCTTCTGGTCGCCCGTCAGCTGGGCGATGCTGGAGCCGTGGTTGCCGTCGGCCACCGTGTAGACGTACGCGTCCTTGGCGCCCTTGCCGACCCGGAAGCGCTCGGCGCCCCATGGGTCGTTCTGGCCGTAGACGAAGAGCATCCGGTGGGCGTCGTGCCGCACCCAGCGGTCGATGTCCGCCATCACGCCCTGCTTGAAGCGCATCGGGATGTCACGCGGCACATAGCTGCGCGGGGCGTAGATGCCGGGGTAGCGCAGCAGCCCGGCCAGGTGCGGGGTCTCGAAGGTGGGCGAGCCGAGCTCGGTGCCCGCCTGGTAGTAGTACGGCGTGTAGGTCTCCAGGCCCTGGTCGGTGTAGGCGGAGAAGCCCGAGATCTCGTCGATGAAGCCGTACAGCTCGTCGGTGGACGCGGTCGGGGCGGGGACGTCCGCGCAGTCCTTCAGCAGGTGGTACTGCCAGAAGGCCCACACCAGGTCCAGGACCACGTTCTCGTACGCCTTGTCGGCGCTGCCGACGACGGTGAAGGTCTGCTTCTCGTCGTCCGCCCACTTCTGGTAGCGCTTCACGATCTCGTCGCGCCGCACCAGCGCCTCGCGCTGCACCGCGTTGAGCTTGGTGCGGCATTCGGCGGTGCCGACGCCTTCGAAGAAGCGGTCGTAGGCGGAGTCCTCCTTGTCGGCCACGTCGTTGGGCGCGACGTAGGCGACGGTGCCGTCCATGTCCCGGGGGTAGAAGCGGCGGTAGTAGGTGGCCGTCATCCCGCCCTTGCTGCCGCCGGTGGCCAGCCACTTCTTGCCGTAGATGGGCTTCAGGGCCCGGAAGAGGCGGTGCTGGTCGCTCGCGGCCTGCCAGATGTCCAGCTTGGACCAGTCGGCGGGCTGGGGCCGGGAGGGAGTGAAGAAACGGTACTCCATGGACACCTGGTTGCCGTCCACCAGCTGCGTGGGCTCACTGCGGCGCGGTGCGGTGGTGACGTTGTAGCCCGAGGTGTAGAAGACCGTGGGCCGGTCGGTGGCCTTGTGCAGCAGCGTGAACCGCTGCTGGAAGGTGCCCTTGGAGGGATGCCGGTGGTCCACCGGCTGGGCATAGCTGAAGACGAGGAAGCGATAGCCCTCGTAGGGCTGCTCCGCCACGAAACGCATTCCGGGAATCGCCAGGACACGTTCCTTGATGTCCGGCTGGGCGGGGGCGGCCGGTGCCGCGGACGCGCTTCCGGCGCCCGCGCCGACCGTCCCCACCAGTATCGCGAGCGACAACAGCCATCTGAGCATCTTGCGCATGCACCCTCCCCTTGTTGCCGTGTTGACCCATTGCCCCGTGAATTCGCACAGGTCGCCGAGAACCTATCCGGGCACACACGCGCGTCGCCAGATGCCGTCAACGCTCCAACCCGAGGCCGAATACGGAGAGTTGTTACCCCCGCCCTCTTTCGTAGCGGGCTGTGATGGCTCATGCTGCCTGTATGGACCGAGACGAACGGCACGACCGGAGTGAACGGGCCGAGCGGCTGACGCGGTATCTGAACGAATTGCAGGAACGGATCGATCCTCGCTCGCTAGAGCTGCTGATGCGGCTGCTGCGCGAGTTGAGCACCTCACCGGCCGTCCGCGGGGGGACGTACGAGCTCGGGATGGGCCCGGAGGAGAAAGAGCTGTTCACCCCCGCTCTCCAGGCCGAGCTGCTGGTGCTGTTCGGCCTGCTCACCTCCCAGGACGAGCGTGTGGTGGTCGACCTCGGCGACAGTCCGCACGCCAAGGGCATGAAGGTGCTGGTGCCTCAGGAGCGGGCCGGGGACCCCGACTTCCTGCACCGCCACAAGCAGCGGGTGGCGGCCGAGGCGGAGCAGCGGGAGCGGGACCGGCGGGAGGTGGAGGGCATAGCGAGGGCCAGCGGCATGGAACCGTGATGTTACCGAACGTAACAACGGGCGAACGCTGAGCGTTACCGGCCGTACGGCCGGATGACCGGTGCGCGCCGCCGAGGTCGGAAAAAGTCGCTGTGGTTCCACAGCGCCCCGAGGGGGCGCGGGGAACTGCGCGACCAGCCACGACGGTGCCGCAGACAACCGAGCACCACAGACGGCCGAGCGGAGCGTTTACGCGACGGCGGGTGCCGTCTCGCCCGTGAAGGTGCGCCACAGCGCGGCGTACCGGCCGTCCCGCGCCACCAGCTCCGCATGGGTGCCGTCCTCGACGACCCGGCCGTGGTCCAGGACCACCACCCGGTCCGCACGGGCGGCGGTGGTCAGCCGGTGGGCGACGACCAGTGTGGTGCGCCGTCCCGTAAGACGATCCGTGGCCTGGTTGACCAGGGCCTCGGTGGCCAGATCGAGCGCGGCCGTGGCCTCGTCGAGCAGCAGGATGTCCGGGTTCACCAGCTCGGCGCGCGCCAGCGCGATCAACTGCCGCTGCCCGGCGGAGAGATTGCGCCCGCGCTCGGAGACCTCGTGCAGATAGCCACCGTCGAGCGACGCCACCATGGCATGGGCGCCGACCGCCCGCGCGGCGGCCTCCACCTCCGCGTCGCTCGCGCCGGGCCGTCCGTAGGCGATGGCGTCGCGCACCGTCCCGGCGAAGAGATACGGCTCCTGCGGGACCACCCCGAGGTGGCCGCGGTATCCGGTGAGGTCGAGCTCGCGCAGATCCACACCGTCCACCCGCACGGCGCCCCGCGTCGGGTCGTAGAACCGCGCCACCAGCTTGACCAGAGTGGACTTACCGGCCCCGGTCTCCCCGACGAACGCCACGGTCTGCCCCGAGGGGATCGTGAGCGAGATGCCCGCCAGCGCCTCCTCGCCGTCGCCGTACCGGAACCGCACATCGTCGAAGGCGATGTCGCCGCGCACCGCGCGCACCTCGCGCGGCGCCTCGGCCACCGGTGTGGTGGTGGGCTCGCGCAGCAACTCCTGGATGCGGCCCAGCGACACGGTGGCCTGCTGATAGCCGTCGAAGACCTGGGAGAGCTGCTGCACGGGGGCGAAGAACAGGTCGATGTAGAGGAGATACGCCACCAGCGCGCCCGCCGTCAGCGTGCCGTCCCCGACCCGCCCGGCGCCCACGATGAGCACCAGCGCGGTGGCCACGGACGCCAGCAGCTGGACGAACGGGAAGTACACCGAGATCAGCCGCTGGCCACGGATCCGCGCCTGGCGGTAGGCGTCGCTGCGCGCCGCGAACCGCTCCCGGCCGGACCCCTCGCGCCGGAACGCCTGCACGATCCGCAGCCCCGCCACGCTCTCCTGAAGGTCCGCGTTGACCACGCTCACGCGCTCACGGGCCAGTTCGTACGCCTTGACGCTGCGGCGCCGGAACACCACGGTGCCGATGATGAGCGGCGGCAGGGTCAGGAAGACCACCAGCGCGAGCTCCACGTCGATGATGAGCAGCGCCACCAGGATGCCGAAGAAGGTCAGCAGGCTGACCACGGCGGTGACGAGGCCGGTCTGGAGGAACGTGGACAACGCGTCGACATCGGTGGTCATCCGCGTCATGATCTTGCCGCTCAGCTCGCGCTCGTAGTAGTCGAGACCGAGCCGCTGGAGCTGGGCGAAGATCTTCACGCGCAGGGCGTAGAGCACCCGTTCACCGGTCCGCCCGGTCATCCGGGTCTCGCCGATCTGGGCGGCCCACTGCACGAGGACGACGAGGAGCGCGAGCCCGGAGGCGGCCCACACCGCGCCGAGCGAGAGCCGCTGGACGCCCTGGTCGATCCCGTGCCGGATGAGCACGGGCAGCAGCAGCCCGGCGATCGCGTCCACGGCCACGAGCGCCAGCGCGACCAGGAGCGGCGCCCCGAAGCCGCGCAGCAACCGCCGCAGCCCGTACGTCTCCTCGGCGCGGATGGCCCGTTCCTCGTCGATGTCGGGGGTGTCGGTGGCGGGCGGCAGGGCCGCGACCTTGGCGAGCAGCTCGGGGGTGGCCGGCATCCCGGACAGCGCCCCCGCGAGCCCCGGCCCGGCCACGGCCACGGCCCCGGCCCCAGCCCCCGCGCCCGCCGCCGTGTCGCCCTTACGGCGCTCACCATCGGGCCGCACCCACAGCTCGGGGGTCACCCCGCCGTGGTTCGAGCGCGCCGGGTGGCCCGCCACGGCCCCGTCCGGCGGACAGCCGGTGCCGTCCCCGTCCGGCGCCCATACGGTGCCCTCCCCCTCGCGAACGGCGTGCGCGGGGTCGTCCCCACCGTGCGGACAATCCCGCCCCCTGTCGCCGCCGGACGGCACCCACGGCTCAACCGCCACCCCATCGCGGACCGCCTCACCGGCGGCGTGCGCGGGGTCGTCCCCACCGCGCGCCCGCCAACCCGCCGCCGAAGGGCGCGGGCGCCCCTCGGGGCCGTGCGCCGTGCCGTCGCCGTCGGCGGGCGGCCCGCCGTCGAGACACGGCTCGGCCAACCCGGTCGCGGCGGCCTCTCCACCGAACGCACCGGCGAGCCCCGGCGCGTGCGCGGCGGCACCGCGTGGCGCGCCCGGGGCCAGGTCGTGGGGCCCCCCCCCCCCCCCCGGGCCGGGGGCCCGCCGGGGGGGGGGGCGCCGCGCCGCGGCCCCCGCC
>NZ_JBHYVB010000284.1:0-11605 GCF_042750115.1 Streptomyces sp. NPDC059455 | reverse complement strand
CAGCGGCGGCTGGAGATCGTCTCGTGTCCGTCGTGCGGTCGGGCGCAGGTGGATGTGTACAAGCTCGCGGACCAGGTGACGGCCGGTCTGGAGGGCATGGAGGTCCCGCTGCGGGTGGCGGTCATGGGATGTGTCGTCAACGGCCCCGGCGAGGCGCGCGAGGCGGACCTGGGCGTCGCCTCCGGCAATGGCAAGGGGCAGATCTTCGTCAAGGGCGAGGTCATCAAGACCGTGCCGGAGTCGAAGATCGTGGAGACCCTGATCGACGAGGCCATGAAGATCGCCGAGCAGATGGAGAAGGACGGCATCGCCTCCGGCGAACCCGAGGTTTCGGTCAGCGGCGGCTGAAAGCTGCGGGTGCCGTAGAGCTTCCGGGCGCTGGGGTCTTCCGGCCGGGGGCACCTCCCAGCGGTAGCTGGGGGAGACTGAAGCGCCCCGGCCGGGGGCACCTCCCAGCGGTAGCTGGGGGAGACTGAAGCGCCCCGGCCGGGGGCACCCCCCAGCGGTAGCTGGGGGAGAACCGAGCCCTCGGAAAAGGCCCGTCTTGGCCTGCGCGGTAGAGTCTGAGGATCGACGTCCCCGGCCCGCGGGCCCGCACCACGTGAGGCAGACCGACACGTGCTGACCACGTCCACCACTAGGGTCCTCGAGCCCCATGAGCTCGACGCGGCCCTTGCGGTGCTCGACCGCGACCCCGTCTCGAACGCCTTCGTGGCCGCCCGCGTCCAGGTCGCCGGCCTGGACCCGTGGCGGCTCGGCGGCGAGATGTGGGGCTGGTACTCCGGCGGACGGCTGGAGTCGCTCTGCTACGCCGGGGCCAACCTCGTGCCCATCTGCGCCACCCCCGAGGCCGTGCGCGGCTTCGCCGAGCGCGCCCGCCGGGCGGGCCGCCGCTGCTCCTCGATCGTCGGCCCCGCCGAGACCACCGCCGGGCTGTGGTCCCTGCTGGAGCCCAGCTGGGGCCCGGCCCGTGAGGTCCGCGCCCGTCAGCCGCTGATGGTCACCAGCTCGATGCCCGCCGACGTCCCGCCCGATCCGCTGGTGCGCCGCGTCTGTAAGGAAGAGATGGACGTGATCATGCCGGCATGCGTGGCGATGTTCACCGAGGAGGTCGGCGTCTCGCCGCTCGCGGGCGACGGCGGGCTGCTCTACCAGGCGCGGGTCGCCGAGCTCGTCACCGCCGGGCGCTCCTTCGCCCGGGTCGAGAACGGCCGGGTGGTGTTCAAGGCCGAGATCGGCGCGGTCACCCCGCACGCCTGCCAGATCCAGGGCGTATGGGTGGCCCCCGAGCACCGCGGCCGCGGCCTGTCCGAGACCGGAATGGCGGCCGTGCTGCGCTATGCGCTGAGCGAGGTCGCCCCGGTGGTGAGCCTGTACGTCAACGACTTCAACACCGCGGCCCGCGCCGCGTACCGCCGGGTCGGCTTCCGGGAAGTCGGCGCGTTCATGAGTGTGCTGTTCTGATCGACGGGCCAGTAGGGTGCCGCCCATGCTGCATCTCCCCGGGGGGCGGACCCCGGAACCCGAAGACGTCGTCGTCGGGTCGCTCGACCTCGCCGCACGCGTGGACGAAGCGCTCGACGTCCAGGCCGTCGCCTTCGGGCTGTCGGACGAGGAGGTCGGCGTACGACGCCACATCGTGCTGCGCCACCTCAAGAGCCCCGGCGCCCGCGCGCTCGGCGCGACCACGCCCTCCGGCCGGCTCGTCGGCTTCGTCTACGGCATGCCCAACAACCGCACCCACTGGTGGTCCACGGTGGTCCAGCCGTATCTGCGCGCGGCCGGGCACGACGACTGGCTGGACGACTCGTTCGTCATCACCGAGCTGCACGTCCACCCCGAGTACCAGCACCGCGGCATCGGCCGGCAGCTGATCACGACCATCACGGACGGCGCCGACGAGCCGCGCTCGATCCTGTCCGCGATCGACACCGAGAGCCCGGCCCGCGCGCTCTACCGCTCACTGGGTTACCGCGACCTCGCCCGCCCCGTGCTCTTCCCGAGCGCCCCGAGTCCGTACACCGTGATGGGAGCCCCCCTGCCGCTGCGCCGTCACTAGGCCCTGTCCGGCCGCCGCCGTGGCCTTACGCATTTCCGGGAAACCAGCCCGTGCGGCTAACCTCCTGAACATCCCATCGCACGCAGGAGAGACCCCATGGCCCACGCCGTCAACGTCCAGCGCATGTCCACGATGATGCTGAAGACGCTGCGCGAAGACCCGGCGGACGCCGAGACCGCCAGCCACAAGCTGCTCGTCCGCGCCGGGTACGTCCGCCGCGCCGCCGCGGGCATCTGGACCTGGCTGCCGATCGGCAAGAAGGTCCTGGAGAACGTCGCGCGGATCGTCCGCGAGGAGATGGACGCCATCGGCGCCCAGGAGGTCCTCCTGCCCGCGCTGCTGCCCCGCGAGCCGTACGAGACGAGCGGCCGCTGGGACGAGTACGGCGATCTGCTCTTCCGGATCAAGGACCGCAAGGGTGCCGACTACCTTCTGGGCCCGACCCATGAGGAGATCTTCACCCTGACGGTCAAGGACCAGTGCACGTCCTACAAGGACCTGCCGGTCATGCTCTACCAGATCCAGACCAAGTACCGGGACGAGGCCCGCCCCCGCTCCGGTGTGCTGCGCGGGCGCGAGTTCCTGATGAAGGACTCGTACTCCTTCGACACCACCGACGAGGGCCTCGCCGAGTCCTACCGGCTGCACCGCGAGGCGTACCAGCGGATCTTCCAGCGCCTCGGCCTGGACTACCGCATCGTCTCCGCGGTCTCCGGCGCGATGGGCGGCTCGGCCTCCGAGGAGTTCCTGGCCCCGGCGGCGGCCGGCGAGGACACCTTCGTCGACTGCCCGAACTGCGACTACGCCGCGAACACCGAGGCCGTCACGGTGACCGTGCCGCCGGTCGAGGGCGCCGGGCACGGCCCGCTCGAGGAGCTGGACACCCCCGACACCCCGACCATCGAGACCCTCGCCGAGTACCTCGGCGTCCCGGCCTCCGCCACCCTGAAGAACCTCCTGGTCAAGATCGACGGCGAGATCACCGCGGTGGGCGTCCCCGGCGACCGCGAGGTGGACCTGGGCAAGCTGGGCGAGCACCTGGCCCCGG
Source organism: Streptomyces sp. NPDC059455 (assembly GCF_042750115.1). Taxonomy (NCBI): domain Bacteria; kingdom Bacillati; phylum Actinomycetota; class Actinomycetes; order Kitasatosporales; family Streptomycetaceae; genus Streptomyces; species Streptomyces sp. NPDC059455. Next base: position 8,498 of record NZ_JBHYVB010000284.1, on the reverse strand, counting down.
CCGTCGTCGAGCTCGTCACGGCCGAGGACTTCGAGGGCCGCCCCGAGCTGGTGCGCGGCTACGTCGGCCCGCAGGGCCTGGCGGGCAAGTCCTTCCGCTACATCGCCGACCCGCGTGTCGCCCCCGGCACCGCCTGGGTGACCGGCGCCAACAAGCCCGACACCCACGCGCGCAACGTGGTCTGCGGCCGTGACTTCGAGGTCGACGAGTACCTCGACGTCGTCGTGGTCGAGCCGGGCGACCCCTGCCCCCGCTGCGGTGCGGGCATCGAGCTGGACCGGGCGATCGAGATCGGCCACATCTTCCAGCTCGGCCGCAAGTACGCCGACGCCTTCCAGCTCGATGTGCTCGGCCAGAACGGCAAGCCGACGCGGGTCACGATGGGCTCGTACGGCGTCGGCGTATCCCGCGCCGTCGCCGCCCTCGCCGAGCAGACCCACGACGAGTCCGGCCTCTGCTGGCCCCGCGAGGTCGCCCCGGCCGACGTCCACATCGTCGCGGCGGGCAAGGCCCTCCAGACCGAGATGGCCCTCGACCTCGCCGAGAAGCTGGGCACGGCGGGCCTGCGCGTCATGGTCGACGACCGCGCCGGTGTCTCCCCGGGCGTGAAGTTCACCGACTCCGAGCTGATCGGCGTCCCGGCCATCCTGGTCGTGGGCCGCGGCGCGAAGGACGGCGTCGTCGAGCTGAAGGACCGCCGCACGGGCGAGCGCGAGGACCTCCCCATCGACGAGGCCATCGCCCGCCTCACCACCACCGGCTGACGACCGCGGCGGCGCCGGGGGCGCGGCGCCGGGCGGCGAAGCCCGCGCCCCGGCCCCCCGCTGCCCGATCGCGTCGGAGACGCGGGACGAAAGCCGCACCCGGCCGGGCCGGGCGGCCCCGTCAGAGCCAGCCCGCGAACTCCAGCAGCAGCTCCGCGCGGCGGTGGTCGCCCGCGGCGGCGTGGCGCAGGCCCGTCTCGACGGCACGGTAGAGGGACCAGCCGCGCAGCCGGTCGCGGTCGACGTCCAGGGAATCCGCCAGCTTGGCGACCCGGCGGCGCGCGGCCGCGGCGGGGCCGGGTCCCGCGGCCAGGTCCTCGCAGCGGTCGAGCACCAGCCGCGCCAGGTCGTACGCGCGCTCGCCCACGACCGGCGCCGGACCCACCGCGAGCCAGGGCGCGCGCTCCCCGGACAGCACCTTCCCCTGCCGGAAGGCGCCGTGCAGCAGCACCTCCTCGGGCGGCTCGGCGGGCAGCGCCGCCCGCAGCTCCAGCGCCTCGTCGGTGAGCGGACGGGCCTCCGCCGCCCAGCCCCCGGTGCCGAGCACCCGCAGGATCTCCCGCTCCTCCTCGGTACGCCCGGTGACCGACGCGAACGGATGCCCCTCGGGCGGCGGCACCCACAGCCGCCGCACCGTGCCCGCCGCCTCCAGCAGCGCCTTCGGCTCGGGCAGCGAGCGCAGCGACACCGCGCCGTGCAGCCGCTCGAGCAGCAGCGCACCGGTGTCCGGGTCGGCGCGCAGCAGCCGGGCCGCGCCCCAGCCGTTCCAGTGCGCGAGGGCGGCCCGCTCACGGTCCGCGTCCGGGCCGGGGACCGGGAACTTCAGTGCCGCCGGGGTGCCGTCCGCCTGCCGTACGAGCGCGACGAGCCCGCGACGCCCCCCGGGTGCCGCGACCCGCTCCAGGGTCAGCTCCCAGGCCGCCAGCTGCCGCTCGGCCGTCCCGGGGAGGGCGTCCAGCCAGCTCCGCACGGCGCTCGCGGGGTCGTCGCTCAGCGCGTCCAGAAGCCGCTTCGGCACGTGGACGCGGTCCGTATCGCGGCCGTCGGGCCGTGGTGCCGATGCCATTCCTGAGCTGTCCCCTCCACCATCAATGTGGTCACACCCCGTCCGACCCACCGCTCGGCGACGCCGACGGAGTGGCCGGTGTGGCGTGTTCGGTGAGCCCAGGGAAGGCTACGCCGCCGCCCCGCCAGCGCACCGCCCGGACCGCCGCCTCCCGCAGCGCGCCCGCCGCCTGGCGGCGCAGGGATCCGGTCGAGGCCCGTACGAGGTCGGCGTAGACGGCGGCGACCCGGTTCTCCAGCTCGGCGGCGAGCCGCACCGCGGCGGGCGCGTCCGGCACCGCGAAGGGCAGGGCGTAGGCGGGCGCCGCGCTGGTGGGGCGGCCGCCGAGGTCGTGCACGGTGCGGGCGAGGTCGTCCCGGCGCGCGCGGTGCGCGGCGTAGCCCTCGCGCGCCTCCGCGAGCCGGTCGTCGCCGATCCGCCCGCCGACGACGCCGTAGCCGTACACCGCGGCGTGCTCGGCGGCGAGCGCCGCCTGCGCGGCCCTGAGCGCCGCGGCGCGTTCGCCGACGGCCGTGCGGTCTGCTCGAGCGGCCATGTCAGTACCCCTTCCCGGTGGTCCCGAGCGTGATCACTACGGTGGTCCCGAGCGTGATCACGAGTCCGTGTCGCGCTGCGTGAGGAGATACACGTGGGCGGCGCCGCAAGCCGCGACGGAGGCCAGCAGCCGGGCCAGCTCGGGTGGCGCGGTGGCGAGCGCGGCGGTGCGGGTGTCGGCGGTCTGGCGCTCGGCCTGGGCGAGGGCGGAGAGGGCCCGCTTCTCGTCCTCGGGGACCTTCGGCATCCGCCGTCCGCCCGCCGAGGGCGAGCGCGACACGGTCGCGGAGGGGGAGGAGGGGGAGGGGGACCGGCCCTCGGCGGCGAAGACCGCGACATGCCGGGCCGTCTCCTCCCGCAGCGGCGTCAGCCGCTCCGCGAGGGCGGGATGCGCGTCCACGGTCGCGTCGTAGCGCGCGAGGAGTGCGGTGGAGTCCCGCGCGCCCCGCGCCCGCAGCAGCGCGACGTCCGCCCCGCCGTCCGCCTCGCGCCGGGACCCGGAGTCGTCGGAGCAGCCGCTCAGCAGCGCGACGGCCCCCAGCGCCCCGCCGCCCAGCAGCAGACTCCGCCGCCGGGTCACCGGCGCGGCGCAGGCCGAAGCGGCGGCGGACGCTGAGGACGCGGGAGACGCGGCGGATGCTGCAGGCACGGTGGACGCGGCAGACGCGACGGACGCGGCGGGGACCGTGGAAATCGCGTCGGGCAGGGCTGTGGCACGGGGTGGGGGAGTGGTGATCGACACGTTCCTCTTTCCGGGCTGCGGCCGCTCCTGGCCGCCGGTAGTGATCACAGCAGGCGAGCGTACCCGCGCCGAGGCCGTCTGCCCGGCAGCGGCCACCGAATCGTCAGCCCGCCGCCGGAACAGATAGGCTTTGACCTGACACGCGACCTTCCCACAACAGCACACGCGGCCGAGGAGTCACCCGGATGAGCACCACCCAGAGCGAGAGGCTGCGCGGACTGCTGGAACCGCTCGTCAGCGCGCGAGACCTGGATCTGGAAGAGGTCGAGGTGACACCGGCCGGGCGGCGGCGCGTGCTGAGAGTGGTCGTGGATTCCGACGACGGCGTCCAGCTGGACACGTGTGCGGAGCTGAGCCGGGACATCTCCAAGACCCTCGACGACACGGACGCGATGGGCCAGACCGCGTACGTCCTCGAGGTCACCTCCCCCGGCGCCGAGCGCCCCCTGGCCGAGCCGCGCCACTACCGCCGTGCCGCCGGCCGCCTCATGAGAGCGCGCCTCGCCGACGGCGGCGAGCTGGTGGCCCGGATCGTCTCGGTGGACGACGAGGGCCTCGAGCTGGAGGTCCCCGGTGTGAAGGGGCGCAAGCCCACCGCCAGGCGGCTGGCCTTCGAGGAGATCTCCAAGGCCCGGGTGGAGATCGAGTTCAACCGCACGTCCGCGGACAAGGCCGCGGGCGACGACGACGAGAGCAAGGAGGAGGCGTAGCCGTGGACATCGACATGAGTGCCCTGCGGGGTCTGGTGCGAGAGAAGGAGATCTCCTTCGACCTGCTGGTCGAGGCGATCGAATCGGCCCTCCTCATCGCCTATCACCGCACCGAGGGAAGCCGCCGCCGGGCCCGCGTGGAGCTCAACCGCGACACCGGCCATGTGACCGTGTGGGCCCGCGAGGACGCCGAGGACCTGGCGGAGGGGCAGGAGCCCCGGGAGTTCGACGACACCCCCTCCGGCTTCGGCCGGATCGCCGCGATGACCGCGAAGCAGGTCATCCTGCAGCGGCTGCGGGACGCCGAGGAGGAGATCACCTTCGGCGAGTACGCGGGGCGGGAGGGCGATGTCGTCGCCGGTGTCGTCCAGCAGGGCAAGGACCCCAAGAACGTGCTGGTGGACATCGGCCGTCTCGAGGCGATCCTGCCGGTGCAGGAGCAGGTCCCGGGCGAGGACTACGCCCACGGCACCCGGCTGCGCACGTACGTCGTACGAGTCGTCAAGGGCGTGCGCGGTCCGTCGGTGACTCTTTCGCGTACGCATCCCAATCTGGTCAAGAAACTCTTCGCGCTCGAGGTGCCGGAGATCGCGGACGGCTCGGTGGAGATCGCGGCGATCGCCCGTGAGGCGGGCCACCGCACCAAGATCGCGGTCCGGTCCACCCGTGCGGGGCTGAACGCCAAGGGCGCGTGCATCGGCCCGATGGGCGGGCGGGTCCGCAGCGTGATGGCCGAACTGCACGGCGAGAAGATCGACATCGTCGACTGGTCGGACGACCCCGCTGACCTCGTGGCGAACGCGCTGTCACCCGCGCGGGTGAGCAAGGTCGAGGTGGTCGATCTGGCGGCCCGCTCGGCCCGGGTCACCGTGCCGGACTACCAGCTGTCGCTCGCCATCGGCAAAGAGGGGCAGAACGCCCGGCTGGCCGCGCGGCTGACCGGCTGGCGGATCGACATCCGGCCGGACACCGAGCAGTCGGGTGATCAAGGCTGATTCAGGCCGGATCCCCCGGGACCCGGGCCAAATCGAGTGACGGTTCGATCACTCCCCCCAGGGAGTGAGGTCCGTACGGGGAGGTAGACTTAAGCAGTGTCTGGCCGCACGCGAGCTGGTGCCTGCCCTGAGAGAACCTGTGTGGGATGCCGGGATCGGGCGGCCAAGAACGATCTGCTGCGCATCGTGCTGATCGAGGGTGTTTGTGTCCCCGATCGGCGCGGTACGCTCCCCGGTCGGGGTGCTTATGTTCACCCCACACGGGTCTGCCTTGACCTGGCGGTTCGCCGCCGGGCCTTTTCCCGGGCCTTCAGGGGGCCGGGAGCGCTCGACACCACGGCGCTCCGCCGGTTTGTCGAGCAGGGTGAACAGGCGACACCCTGAGTAGTTGAAAGAACGGCACGGGACACCGTGCGGTCAGGTACCTCGCGAGTCGGAAGTAGGTCGAGATTGCGATGAGCACTCGATGAGTACGCGATGAGTACGCCCATGAAGTAGCGACGGTCCGGCGACAACCCGGACCTAAAAGGAGCGAAGTGGCTAAGGTCCGGGTATACGAACTCGCCAAGGAGTTCGGAGTTGAGAGCAAGGTCGTCATGGCCAAGCTCCAGGAACTCGGTGAATTTGTACGTTCGGCGTCCTCGACGATCGAGGCGCCGGTTGTGCGCAAGTTGACTGACGCTTTCCAGGGTGGCAACGGCTCCGGCCGCGCCGCTGGTAAGCCCTCGGCGCCGCGTAAGGCGACGCCCAAGCCGCCGACCCCAGGTCCGGCGGCGGCGGCCCGTCCGGCCGCCCCCAAGCCCCCGGCGCCCGGCCCCAAGCCGGCCGGTGCCCCCGCCGAGGGCCAGCGCGGCACCCGCTCCGCGGCGCCCGCTCCGGGCCCGCGTCCCACTCCGGCGGCCCGTCCGGCCCCCGGCCCCAAGCCGGGCCCCGCGCCGGCGGCTCCGGCGCAGCCCGAGTTCACCGCGCCGCCGGCCCCCGCGCCCAAGCCCGCCGCGGCCAAGCCGGGCACGCCCGGCAAGCCGGGTGCCACTCCCGGTCCCGGTCCGCGCCCCGGCGCCCGTCCGGGCGCACCGGGCCAGCGCGACGGCGGTCAGCGTGAGGGTGGCCAGCGCGAGGGCGGCCAGGGTGGTGGCCGTGGTGGCCCGCGTCCGGGTCAGGAGCGTCCGCGTCCGGGCGGTCCCCGTCCGGCCGGTCCCCGTCCCGGTAACAACCCCTTCACCTCCGGTGGCTCCACCGGTATGGCGCGCCCGCAGGCGCCCCGTCCCGGCGGCGCCCCGCGTCCCGGCGGCCAGCCCGGCGGCGGTCCTCGTCCGCAGGGCGGCGGCCAGGGCGGTCCGGGCCGTGGCCAGGGCGGTCCCGGCGGTCCCCGTCCCACTCCGGGCCAGATGCCCCGTCCGCAGGGCGCCCAGGGTGGCGGTCCGCGTCCGGGTCCCGGTGGCGCGCGTCCGAACCCGGGCATGATGCCGCAGCGTCCGGCCGCGGGCCCGCGTCCGGGTCCTGGCGGCGGCGGTGGCGGTCGCGGTCCCGGCGGTGGCGGTCGTCCCGGCGGTGCCGGCGGCGGTCGTCCCGGTGGTGGCGGCGGCTTCGCCGGTCGTCCCGGTGGTGGCGGTGGCGGTCGTCCCGGTGGCGGCGGCGGTTTCGCCGGCCGTCCGGGGGGTCCCGGCGGCGGTGGCGGCTTCGGTGGCGGCGGTGGCCGTCCCGGCTTCGGCGGCCGTCCCGGCGGTCCCGGTGGCCGCGGTGGCACGCAGGGTGCGTTCGGCCGTCCCGGCGGTCCGGCGCGTCGTGGCCGTAAGTCGAAGCGGCAGAGGCGCCAGGAGTACGAGGCCATGCAGGCCCCGTCGGTCGGCGGCGTGATGCTGCCGCGCGGCAACGGCCAGACGGTCCGGCTGTCGCGGGGTGCCTCTCTCACCGACTTCGCGGAGAAGATCAACGCCAACCCGGCGTCGCTGGTCGCCGTCATGCTCAACCTCGGCGAGATGGTCACCGCGACGCAGTCCGTCTCCGACGAGACGCTTCAGCTGCTCGCCGACGAGATGAACTACAACGTCGAGATCGTCAGCCCGGAGGAGGAGGACCGCGAGCTTCTCGAGTCCTTCGACATCGAGTTCGGCGAGGACGAGGGCGGCGAGGAGATGCTCTCCGCGCGTCCGCCGGTGGTGACCGTCATGGGTCACGTCGACCACGGTAAGACCCGACTGCTGGACGCGATCCGCAAGACCAACGTGGTCGCGGGCGAGGCCGGCGGCATCACCCAGCACATCGGTGCCTACCAGGTCTCGACCGAGGTCAACGACGAAGAGCGCAGGATCACCTTCATCGACACCCCGGGTCACGAGGCGTTCACCGCCATGCGTGCCCGTGGTGCCAAGTCGACCGACATCGCGATCCTCGTGGTGGCGGCCAACGACGGTGTGATGCCCCAGACGATCGAGGCGCTGAACCACGCCAAGGCGGCCGATGTGCCGATCGTGGTCGCGGTCAACAAGATCGACGTCGAGGGCGCGGACCCGACCAAGGTGCGCGGTCAGCTGACCGAGTACGGCCTGGTGGCCGAGGAGTACGGCGGCGACACCATGTTCGTCGACATCTCCGCCAAGCAGGGTCTGCACATCGACAGCCTGCTGGAGGCCGTCGTCCTCACCGCCGACGCCTCGCTCGACCTGCGGGCCAACTCGGAGCAGGACGCACAGGGCATCGCGATCGAGGCCCACCTCGACCGCGGCCGCGGCGCCGTGGCCACCGTGCTGGTCCAGCGCGGCACCCTGCGGGTCGGCGACACGATGGTCGTCGGCGACGCGTACGGCCGCGTCCGGGCGATGCTCGACGACAACGGGAACAACGTGGTGGAGGCCGGCCCGGCGACCCCGGTCCTGGTGCTCGGTCTGACCAACGTGCCCGGTGCGGGTGACAACTTCCTCGTCGTGGACGAGGACCGCACCGCCCGCCAGATCGCCGAGAAGCGCGCCGCCCGCGAGCGGAACGCGGCCTTCGCCAAGCGCACCCGCCGGGTCTCCCTGGAGGACCTGGACAAGGTGCTCAAGGCCGGTCAGGTCCAGCAGCTCAACCTCATCATCAAGGGCGACGCGTCCGGTTCGGTGGAGGCTCTCGAGTCCTCGCTGCTCCAGCTCGACGTCGGCGAAGAGGTGGACCTGCGGGTGCTGCACCGCGGTGTGGGTGCGGTCACCGAGACCGACATCGACCTGGCGACGGGCTCGGACGCCATCGTCATCGGCTTCAACGTGCGCGCCGACGGGCGTGCCACGCAGATGGCCGAGCGCGAGGGCGTGGACGTCCGCTACTACTCGGTCATCTACCAGGTGATCGAGGAGATCGAGGCGGCCCTGAAGGGCATGCTCAAGCCGGAGTACGAAGAGGTCGAGCTCGGTACGGCGGAGATCCGCGAGGTCTTCCGCTCGTCCAAGCTGGGCAACATCGCGGGTGTGCTCATCCGCTCCGGTGAGGTCAAGCGGAACACCAAGGCCCGTCTCGTCCGCGACGGCAAGGTCATCGCGGAGAACCTCAACATCGAGGGCCTGCGCCGCTTCAAGGACGACGTCACCGAGATTCGGGAAGGCTTCGAGGGCGGTATCAACCTCGGCAGCTACAACGACATCAAGATCGACGACGTCATCGCGACGTACGAGATGCGCGAGAAGCCGCGCGGCTGACAAGCGGCGGCGGGGC
>NZ_JBHYVB010000283.1:0-11619 GCF_042750115.1 Streptomyces sp. NPDC059455 | reverse complement strand
TGGGCATCCACCGCTGCCTGGGCTCCCACCTGGCCCGCATGGAACTCCGCGTCGCACTGGAGGTCTGGCTCGAGCGCATCCCGGACTTCAGCCTCCAGAACCCGTCCGCGGTGGCCTGGGGCGGGACCCAGGCCCGCGGACCGAAGACCCTTCGCCTGCGCATCCGCTAGAAGATCACTGAGAATCCCTGGTTCCGGCCCGCGGTGGTGACGCGGGGCCGGACTGTCGTGTGTGCGGGGGAACGGGCCCGGGAGACGGTCGGGCCGCGGTGCGATCCGCGGTGGAGGCCGCGTGCGGGCCGGGCCTGTACGACACCGCGTGCGGCCCCTCTCTACTGGCCTGCTTCCGGCTTCCGGCAGCGAACGCGGTCGGCCCGTCGGCCCTGGTCGCCGGCCGGGACGTGCCCAGGCCGCCGACCTCGGCATGAAGCCCGGAGGGCGGCCCCGCCACCGGCGGAACCGCCCTCACGGCACGATCTCCAGTGATCTTCTAGCCCACCATGTCCAGCAGGGCCAGCAGGCGGGAGCGGGCGTAGGTGCGCAGCTCGTCATCGACGTCCGCGCCCTTCGCGAGGGCCGTCTCCAGCCGGGCGAACTGGCTGACGATGCCCTCGGCCGGGTCCCCGGCGGATTCCCCGGCATCGGGAGCCGATTCGTCGTCGAACTTTCCCGCGAGGTGCCGGGCGAGTTCGGCCGGTGTCGGGTGGTCGAAGACGAGGGTGGCGGGGAGGGTGAGGCCGGTCTCGGTGGCGAGTCGGTTGCGAAGCTCCAGCGCGGTGAGGGAGTCGATGCCCATGTCGCGAATGCGGCGCTCGGGGTCGATGTCCCCGGGCGTGGCATGGCCCAGCACGACGGCGATGGCTGCCTGGACGGCCTGCAGGACCTCGTGCTCGCGGTCGGCTGGGCTGAGCCCGGCAAGCCGCGTGGCCATCCCACCCCCGGCCGCGACGGCTGCGGCGGCGTTGGGGCGGGCCGGAACACCGGCCGTCAGACCACTCAGCAGGGGGTTGCCGGCGCGAGTCGGCGCGGTCAGATCCAGGCGGGCCGGCATGGGCTGCGGCGTACCCAGCGCGGTAGCGGCGTCGAACAGGGCCAGACCCTGAGCGGTCGTCATGGGCTCGATGCCCCCGCGGCGCAGGCGGGTCAGGGCCAAGCCGTCCAGATGTCCGCTCATCTCCGAGGTCTGGTCCCACAGGCCCCACGCCAACGACTGGCCGGTCAGGTGCCGGTCGCGGCGGTGGACGGCGAGCGCGTCCAGGAACGCGTTCGCGGCGGCGTAGCTGCCCTGCCCCGGGCTGCCCATGACGGCCGCGGCCGAGGAGTACAACACGAACCCGGCCAGGCTCGCGCCCTCGGTCAGCTCGTGCAGGTTCCACGCCGCATCCGCCTTCGCCGCCAGCACCGGCACCATCCGCGCGGGCGTCAACGACTCCACGGTGGCGTCGTCGATCACCCCGGCGGCGTGCACCACCGCGGTCAGCGGACGGAGCGCCGTCACCCGGTCCAGCACCGACGCCAGAGCGGTGCGATCGGCGGCATCACCGGCCTGCACTCGCACTTCCGCACCTGAGCCTGCGAGGTCTGCGGCCAGGCGCGCAGCTCCCGGCGCCGCCGGGCCCCGGCGGGACATCAGCAGCAGGTGCCGCATGCCCCGGGAGCCGGCCAGGTGGCGGGCCAACTCCCCACCCAAGGTCCCTGTCCCGCCCGTGACCAGCACCGTGCCGTGCGGGTCCCACTCGGCCGGGACGTTCACCACGACCTTGCCGATGTGCCGGGCTGCCTGGAGATGGCGCAGCGCCGCCACCGCCTGCGACAGCTCGAAGCACGTCACCGGCGGCGGAGTCAGCGTCCCAGCCTCGAACATCGCCCCGAGTTCGGCCAGCATCTCCGCGACCCGCGGCGCACCGGCGTCCATCGTGTCGAACGCCTGATACGCCACTCCAGGGTAGGTCTGGGCCACCTGCTCGGGGTTGCGGATGTCGGTCTTGCCCATCTCGACGAACTGACCACCGCGCGGCAGCAGCCGCAGCGACGCGTCCGTGGACTCCCCGGCCAGCGCGTTGACGACCACGTCCATGCCCTCGCCATCGGTCACGGCCAGGAACCGCTCACAGAAGACCAGATCACGAGTGGAGGCGATGTGGGTGTCCGCCACGCCCATGGCTCGCAGCGCGTGCTGCTTGGCCGGGCTCGCGGTCGCGAAGACCTCCAAACCCCACGCCTGGGCCAACTGCACCGCAGCCGTACCCACACCACCCGTACCGGCGTGGATGAGCACCCGCTGGCCCGGGCCGGCCTGGGCCAGGTCCCGCAACCCGTAGAACGCCGTCAGGAACCCGACCGGCACCGCCGCAGCCTGCTGGAACGACCAACCCTGCGGGATCGGGGCAAGCAGCCGGGCATCCGCCACCCCGACCGGTCCCCACCCCTGCACCAGACCCATCACCGACTGGCCCACCGTCAGACCGCGTACTTCGGGGCCGGTCTCCAGGACCACCCCCGCGCCCTCCCCGCCCAGTATCCGCCCGTCATCGACCACACCCAGCCCGTACATCACGTCACGGAAGTTCACCCCGGCCGCACGCAGACCCACCCGGACCTGACCCGCCGACAACTCGACGTCGGACTTGGGGGCATCAAGGACCGCGGCACTGCCCAGGTCACCCGGCCGGGTCACCTCGACCCGCCAGTCCGAACCACCGGGCAACGCCAACTCACCGGCTCCAGCGCCGGCCCGGGCCAACCGCCGCCCGAACACCTCCACACCCCTGTCACCGGAGCTGATGCGGATGTCGGGTTCGCCGGCATCCAGTACCGCGGCCAGCACCGTGTCCACATCGGCGTCGCGACCGGGGTCCACGTCGGCTGACGGGTCGACGTCGACCAGCAGCAGCCGGCCGGGGTGCTCGGTCTGCGCCGAGCGGACCAGACCCGCCACCGCCGCACCGGGGAGGTCCTGGCCGGCTGCCGCGCCCTGGGTCCAGACCACCAACCGCGAATCGTCCGTCTCGGGATCGGCCAGCCACTCCTGCACCCAACCCAACACCGTCGCGGCAGCCAACTGAGCCGCCCGCGGCGCCGACGCCCCGGACGGGGCAGCCGGCACCACCGCCACCATCACCGGAGCGACGTCGGACCCGGCCATCTCCCCGTGCCGCGCCCACCGGACCCGGGCGGCCGGGGCCTGCGAGGCCGGCAGCGCGGCCCAGTCCACCGTGAACAGCGACTGCCTGGCCATCCGGCCGAGCCCGCCCAACTGCCCGGACGCAACCTCCCGCAGCACCAACGACCGTGCCTGCAGAACGGGTTCACCCACAGCGTCGAACGCCGTGACCGCCACCCCACCCGGCCCGGGTGCCAAGACCACGCGCAGGTGGCGGGCACCGCCGGCCAGCAGCCGCACACCCGACCACGCGAACGGCAAACCCGTCCCCCCACCACCGCTGCCGTCGGCGGCGCCGTTGCTGCTGGCGACGACGGCACCGTGCAAACCCGCGTCGAGCAGCGCGGGGTGCAGCCCGAACCCAGCCGGATCGGCCTCCGTACTTTCAGGCAGCTCGACCTCGGCATACACCGTGTCCGCGGCCCGCCACACCTGACGCAACCCCCGGAACACAGGCCCGTACTGATAGCCCCGCCCGGCCAGCCGCTCGTAGGCGTCACCGACCGGAACCGACTCCGCACCCGCCGGGGGCCACGCACCCAACGGAGCCGGAGCCGGCTCACTGTCGACCGGGGCCAGCACGCCGACCGCGTGCAGAACCCATTCGCCCTCCCCCTCACGGGAGGAGATCGTGACGGTCCGCTGTCCACCGTCGCGGCCGCTGACGCGGACCTGCAACTGCACGCCGCCCTGACCCGACAGCACCAGCGGCTCCTGGAGCGTCAACTCCTCCAGGACCGCGCACCCGGCCAGATCACCGGCATGCATCGCGAGATCCACGAACGCGGTGCCGGGCAGCAACACCACGCCGTGGACGGCGTGATCGGCCAGCCAGGGAGCCGCGGCCAGCGACAACCGACCGGTCAACACCAGCCCGTCACCCTCGGCCAGCCACACCGCCGCCGCCAACAACGCATGCCCGGAGCGCTGCTGACCAGCTGAGACGGCATCGCCGCGCCCAGCGACGGCCTTCGGCCAGTAGCGCTCCCGCTGGAACGGATACGTCGGCAGCGCCACCCTCCGGGCCTTGCCCTCGTCGGCGGTCACCGCGGCCCAGTCCACCTCCGCACCCGCCGCCCAGGCACCGGCCAGTGCGGTCAGCCACCGTCCCCGGCCCCCATCGCCACGCTGCAAACTGGCCGCCGCCACCAGGTCCTCGCCGCCTTGCGCCACCGCCATACCCAGCACCGGATGCGGACTGACCTCCACGAACACCCGGTGGCCTTCCGCCGCCAGCGCGGCGATGACCTCGCCGAGCCGCACCGGCTCACGCAGGTTCCGATACCAGTACCCGCTGTCCAGCCCGGCCGTGTCCACCACCGCGGCCTCGACCGTGGAGTAGAACGGCACCGAACCGCTGACCGGAGCCAGCCCCGCCAGCTCTCCGGCCAGACGCTCCTTCACCACCTCGGCCTGCGCGGTATGACCCGCGACATCCGTCGCGACCGCTCGGGCGCCCCGCTCGGCATGAGCGTCCGCGAACTGCGCGCACGCGGCCGCGGTCCCGGCCACCACCACCTGCCTCGGGCCGTTGACCGCCGCGACCGACAGGTCCTGGCCCCACCGGGCGATCCACTCCCGCACCTCCTCCAACCCGGCGGGCACCGACACCATCCCACCCGCGCCGGCCAGATGCTCGGCCAGCGCCCGGCTGCGCAGGGCGACCACCCGTGCGCCGTCCTCCAGAGACAGGCCGCCCGCCGCGCACGCTGCGGCGATCTCGCCCTGGCTGGAGCCCACCACGGCGGCGGGCTCCACCCCGGCCGCCCGCCACAACGCGGCCAGGCTCACCATCACCGACCACAAGGCCGGCTGAACGACATCCACCCGCGCCAACAACTCCGCATCGCCCAGCGCCTCACGCAGCCGCCAGGCGACGAACGGCTCCAGGGCCGCCGCGCAGCGCTCCATCGCCGCCGCGAACACCGGCTCCTCGTCCCACAGTTGCAGGCCCATCCCGACCCACTGGCCGCCCTGCCCCGCGAACACGAACACCGGCCGCGCATGTTCTCCGGCCTTCCCGGTCACCGTCCCGGGCGCGTCCTGTCCCTCGGCTGCCGCCGCCAGGCCCGCCAGCAGTTCCTCCCGGTCGCTGCCGGTCACCGCCAGCCGCCGAGGCAGCCCCGTGGCGCGGGTCGTCGCCAGCGAGAACGCCACGTCGTAGACGGTCATCTGCGGGCGGGCAGCGGCGAAGGCCCCCAACTGGCCGGCCTGAGCGGCCAGGGCCGGCCCGGACCGCGCCGACAACACCCACACCGCCGGCCCCGCGGGTGGCTCCGCCCCGGTCTCGGGCTCGTACTCGGCGAGGGCGTCCTGGGGGGGCTGTTCGAGGATGAGGTGGACGTTGGTGCCGCTGATCCCGAACGAGGACACACCGGCCCTGCGCGGACGGGGGCCGGCTTCCCACGGGCGTGCCCGGGTGAGCAGCTCCACCGCCCCGGCCGACCAGTCCACGTGCGAGGACGGGGCATCCACATGCAGCGTCTGCGGCAGCATGCCGTGCCGCATCGCCTGCACCATCTTGATCACGCCCGCCACACCCGCGGCTGCCTGCGTATGGCCGATGTTCGACTTCACCGACCCCAACCACAAAGGCCGACCCTCCGGCCGGTCCTGGCCGTACGTCGCCAACAGCGCCTGCGCCTCGATCGGGTCACCCAGCGCGGTGCCGGTGCCATGTGCCTCCACCACATCGATATCGCCGGGCTGCAACCTGGCGCTCGCCAGCGCCTGGCGGATCACCCGCTGCTGCGAAGGACCGTTGGGCGCCGACAGACCGTTGGACGCCCCGTCCTGGTTGATCGCACTGCCCGCCACGACCGCCAACACCCGGTGCCCAAGCCGGCGAGCGTCGGACAGCCGCTCCAGGACCAGGACGCCGACGCCCTCACCCCACCCCGTGCCGTCAGCCGCCTCCGCGAACGGCTTGCACCGGCCGTCGGTGCCCAGTACCCGCTGCCGCGCGAACTCCGCGAACGCCGACGGAGTGGCCATCACCGTGACCCCGCCGGCAAGCGCGATCCCGCACTCCCCGGACCGCAGCGCCTGCGCGGCCAGGTGAATCGCCGTCAGCGACGACGAACACGCCGTGTCCACCGACACCGCCGGACCCTGCAACCCCAAGCAGTACGCCACCCGGCCCGACGCCACACTCGCCATGGTCCCCGTCAGCCCGTAGCCGCCCCCGGCGTCCTGCGCCCCGACCCGGTACCCGGACGTGATGACCCCGGCGTAGACCCCGGTGTCGGTGCCCCGCAACGAAGCCGGATCGATCCCCGCGTCCTCCAGGGCCTCCCAGCACGTCTCCAGCAACAGCCGCTGCTGCGGATCCGTCCCCAACGCCTCACGCGGACTGATGCCGAAGAACTCCGCATCGAAATCACCCGCCCCGGCAAGGAATCCGCCCACCCGGGCAAAGCCTGGGGCCGCGGCACCGGGACCAGGGTCGGGCGTGCCCGCCACGTCCCACCCCCGGTCGGCGGGGAACCCCGACATCGTGTCGGCTCCCTCGGCGAGCAGTCTCCAGAAGTCCTCCGGGCTCTCCGCCCCGCCCGGGAACCGGCAACCCATCCCCACGATGGCCACCGGCTCCCGCATGCTCTCCTCAAGCCTGCGCAGTCGGCTCTGGAGCTGCCGGCCGTCGTTAATGGCCCGCTTCAGGTAGTCGCGGAGCTTGTCTACCTCGGACATGGTCACTCCTTGTTCCCGGCGGTTGGTTTAGTATGTTTCGAACGCTTGCTCGACCAGCCTGTACAGATCCTCGTCGGCGGCCGATGCCGCCGCGGCAGCAGTGGGACGGCCGGGAACGTCGGCCGTCGGACCACTCGGCAACGGAGACACCACTCCCCCGGCGCGGGTCAGTGCCGCCAGGTCCGAACGAGCCGGAACCACCACCGGCGCACCCACCACGGCAGCGCCTCGGACAGCACCGGGCCCTGCTCCGTCGTCAACGGGTGAACGCCACCGCGACGCAGGCGCGACAGACCCGCACCCTCCAGGTGCCCGGTCATCCCTGAGGCCTGGTCCCGCAGCCCCCACGCCGGCGACCGGCCGACCAGGCACCGATCGCGGCGGCAACCGGCCGGCGCGTCCAGGAACGTGTTCGCGGCGGGGCAACTCCCCTGGCCCGCACCGCCCATGACAGCCGCGGCCGAGGAACACCACCCCTGATACACCACCCCGGGGTGGGACTCGGCGACCTGCGCGACATCGCGGATGTCCGTCCCGCCCATCGCGACGAACCGACCACCGCGCGGCGACAACGCCAACGACGCGTCCGTGAACTCCCCTGCCAGGGCATTCACGACCGCGTCCATCCCCTCACCACCGGTCACGGCCAGGAACCGCTCACAGAAGGCCAGATCACGGGTCGAGGCACCACACTGTCTCCGATCAGCCGCACCCCTGCTGGATGCCTACGTCGTCCGGTCTGCCATGAGGGGAAGGTAGCCATCGAGGGTCACCGCCCGAAATGACACCGCTCCACCACGCGCCCATCCGGAGGCAATCAGGTTGCCAGCGGCACTGA
The DNA here is from genome assembly GCF_042750115.1 of Streptomyces sp. NPDC059455. Classification (NCBI taxonomy): domain Bacteria; kingdom Bacillati; phylum Actinomycetota; class Actinomycetes; order Kitasatosporales; family Streptomycetaceae; genus Streptomyces; species Streptomyces sp. NPDC059455. The sequence goes on along the minus strand of NZ_JBHYVB010000283.1, from coordinate 3,929 downwards.
CGAGGTTTCCGCGGGTCACCGACGCCGACGTCCCGGGCTGACCCGCGGCGTCGACGGTCGGGTGGCGCCGAGGGACCGGGCGGGCTCCTCCACCCGATCATGCACATACAGGAATCTCGACCCAACGTGATAGCTATTGCCATATTACGGGCACACCCTGGCGTGAATAATGCCTCATTTAATTTACATTGGTCGAGGTTATCCGCGGATTTTACATTGGTCGAGGTTATCCGCGGATGCGGATGGGGATGCAGGTAGGGGTTCGAGGGGGTGACGGGGCATGGACACCCTCACCTGCGCGTCACCTTCGTGGAACCTCAACGACCGGTCAGGGGAGGCAAGGATGAACGTGCGTTTACGCCCGACGACCCAAGGCGACGTCCTTCGCCAGGACCATGACCCCCCAGCGCCGTTCGATGTTACAGACCCGCCGTCTACGCGCGGGATCCAGGCAGTCGGGTGACCGCTGAATCCAGAAAGACCGCGTCAGGAATCCAGCGGCATGAACGGCCTATAGAACACGAAATTCATCGTCATCCGATCCCAAATTCATAGCCTCATACAGCGCGGCACGTACATGCTCACGCGTGCCCGCCGACGGTGTGCGCCTGCGCAGAGATGGCGGCTTGAGCGCCGCATGCTCCTCGACCAGGCAGCGAGTTCGTCCATTCCGGCAGCCCATCGAATACTTCCGGTCTACAGGCCTGTCCAGCATTGGACGAACTGTGTCGCGGATGAGGGAGACCACCATGCAGTTCAATATCCTGGGTCCTCTGGAAGTGGTTTCCCACGACAGAGTCGTGCCCCTCGGCGGAATCAAACAGCGCGCGATGCTGGGCATGCTGCTGCTGAAAGCCAACCGGATAGTTCCGTCGAGTAAACTGCTGGATTCCCTGTGGACCGGCGGTGTTCCGCCCACCGCGCGGAAGATGCTCCAGAATGCGGCGTCCGCTCTGCGAGGAATTCTTGCCTGCGATGACGGCAGTGCCGACCCGGCCGTACTCCTCACCCACACGCCCGGGTATCTGCTGCATGTCGAACCCAACGCCATCGACCTGAACCTGTTCATGTTCACCATAGAACGCGGCCGTGCGTACGCCGCCCAAGCCGACTGGGAATCCGCGCGCCGGGCGCTGCGGGGCGCACTCGACGTCTGGCGGGGCCCGGTCCTCGCCGACCTGACCGAAACCTGTAGCGCCTGGCCCGAGGCCACCGCTGTCCAGAACACGCATCTCGTGGCCTTCGAGGAGCTTTTCGAGGCCGAACTGGCCTGCGGGCGGCACCGCGAGGTGCTGGCGGAACTCGAACTCGTCGCAGGACGAGAACTGTCCCACGAACGCCTGGTGGGACAGCTGATGCTGGCGATGTACCGCTGCGGGCGGCAGTTGGACGCGCTTGCCGTCTATCACCGCGCCCGCGTGTCGCTGGCCGAGACCCACGGGTTGGAGCCGAGCCATGAACTCCAGGAACTCCAACGCCTGATCCTCAATCAGGACGTGTGTCTCGACTGGCACGGCGGTGTCATACCCGCGCTCGGCGACAGTGGCACCAAGGGAGTGCCCTGGCCGACCGCGGCCCCCCAGGACGGGCCCCAGGGGCCCCGGCCGCACCGGCCGGTCGGCGCGGACGACCCCGTCGCCCCCCTCACGGAGGGCAAGTTGACCACCATGATGGCAGTCGTCAGCGAGGTGGCCAGCGAGCCCGGCGAGGATGCTGCCGAGTCGACGTCTGCACTCGGCAGCGTGGCCGCGCTGGTGGACCGCGAGGTCGGGCGGCACGGCGGAGTGGTGATCAGCAGGGTGGCGTCGATGAGTTGGATCGTCTTCGATGCCGTGGGCCACGCCCCCGATCACGCCGTCAACGCCGCGCTGGCGATCCGTGACGCGTTGCAGGAGGCCCGCTCCGTTCGCGCCGCCGCAGGCAGTGGGGCGCCGGAGCCCGTGGTCAAGTTCGCCGTCGTGTCCACCGACGCGATCCTCGGCTACCACCTCGATGACGGCACACTGCGGGGTCTCGACACGGCAGTTGTCGGCCGGTGCCTCCAACTGGCCAGCGTCGCCCCCGCGAGACACGTGTGGGTCAGCGAGGAGACCAAGCGCGCCACCGAGTACCGGGTGCGCTACGAACGGGTCGGTGACGACGCGTGGGACGCCGTGGAACTGCTCCCGGAGCCGCACCGGCCCAACCAGGTGAAAATGGTCATCGGAGGCCCGGGGAAGATCCAGAAGTTACGCGGCCTGCTCGCGGTCATGGGCGGGCAGTACGCGTCGCTCGTCGAGAGGATCAGCCACCGAGGAGGCGACATTCCGGAGAACGCGGTGGTCGAGGTCACCGTCAGCGTGTTGCTTCCCGGGGACGACGTGCACGGCTGGCGGCTCCGTCGGAAGGCACGTGAACCCGGGCGAACGGCGGATCTGCCCTAGGGTCAATACCGGGACTCTGTTGGTGATCTTTCAGGCGTGTGCGGTGGCGGTGCACAGGGCGTGGAAGCGTGTTGATCGGCGGCGGGTGGTCATGGGTTCGGTAATCCAGTCGGCGATGCGGGTGAGGTTGCAGGCCAGTGCGGTCAGGACGTGCTGGACGTGGGTTCTGGCGAGGCCGCGGTAGCGGGATCGGCGCCAGGCCGCAGGTGCGGACGTTCTGGGAGAGGGTGGCCTCGATACCGGCCCGGATCGCGTAGCGCCGCTGCCAGTCCTTGGTCTGCTGGTCCAGCCGGTTGCGGTCTGGATCTCATGGAGTTCACGGGTGGGCAGGAGCGCAAGTGCGCGGGGGCGGGTGGCGGAGGTGGTGCATTGGGGACGGTCGGTGCAGGCCAGGCAGGTGATCTTGTCGAAGCGGACCTGGATGTAGTCGTGGCCGTTGATGAGCAGTGGTCCCCAGTTCCGGCTGAGCTGCCCGGAGGGGCAGGTGGCCTGCTCGTTGTCCCAGTCCACGGTGAAAGCGGACTTGTCGAAGCCGCCACCGCTTTTGGCCTGGTGGCTGTGGTCGGGCACCACGGGACCCAGCAGGGTGATGCCGTGGACCCGGAGCGCTCGTTCGATCCGGGCCGGGGCGATGTAGGCGGCGTCCACGACGTGTTCGGCGGGCGCAAGGCGGGCTTCGGCGAGGTCGTCATGGATCCGTTCGGTGAGTTCGCCGTCCTGGACCGGGGCGGTCGTGGTAGCCACGTGGACGACAGTGTCGGGCCGGTCGCTGTCGCAGGTCTCGGTCAGGTGGACCCGGTAGCCGCTCCAGGCGGTGTCCCGCTTGACGCAGTAGTGGGCGTCGGTGTCATAAGGGGAATCGAACCGCAGCGAGGCTGGGGGCAGCGCGTGACCGTCACGCCAGCGCAGATGCCCGGCCGCGTCCCAGTAGTAGTGGTGGACCCACACCTGCCGCAGGATCTCCACCTGCGGTAACACCCGGAGGCGAGGCGGAGCATCCCAGGCCCAGGCGGCGGCCAGGATTTTCTGGCCGTCCCGGCCGAAGGTCTCCGCCAGGGCGGTAACCCCGGCTTTCCCACCGGGGACCTTCCCGATCTCGATCTTGCGCCCGTAGCGCTTGTCCCATTCCGGCTCGATCAAGGGCAGCAGCCAGTCCCCGTCGGCCTCGGCCAGCTCCTCCAGCGCGGCCCGCATCGTCTCCCCGGCCAGCTCCAGCCGGCTGAGCGTGCGCACCGCGGCGAGCACATGGGTGGCATCGGTACGTTGCCGACCCCCGGACTTCAGCAGTCCGGCCTCCACCAGCCGCTCCAGCATCACCGTCAGCAGCCGGTCAGCGGCATCACCCTCGGCCAGCCGGGCCCGGAACTCGCACAGCACTGAGTAGTCGAACCCGGCATCGTCCAGCTCCAGCCCGCCGGGTAGCGGGGACGCATTGCTGCGTCCCCGCCCCCTAAGAACCGTGCGTGCCCGTCATCCGAGCACACGGCTCAAGCAAGCCCCGAAGGC
>NZ_JBHYVB010000282.1:0-11622 GCF_042750115.1 Streptomyces sp. NPDC059455 | reverse complement strand
CCGCCAGACCGGGAGAGGCGGTCGAGCGCATCGAGTTTCAGCAGGGTTTCGTTCGGATGGCAAACCAGGGCCTCGGTCAAGATCTCAGCCGACGCTGGACGACGACATCCGCGTGATCGTCCTGGCGACCGACGACCCGCACGTCCCCTCTGGGCACGACCTGACGAGCGCCGCGAGCGGTGCCGACTTCGAGCCCGGAGGCATGACCAGTGGCTACCGCAGGCCCGGCCAGGCCGGACCGATGGCCACCGAGGAGGAGTTCTACCTCGGGATGTGCTGGCGGTGGCGCAACGTGCCGAACCCGACCATCGCGCAGGTCCAGGGCGAGGTGATCGCGAGGGTCTGATGCCGGTGTGGCCGTGCGACCTCACCATTGCCAGCGAGGACGCGACCCCGGACGGGTATCCGGCGCAGTACTACCGACGCGGAGTTCGTCACCTGCGTCTGTCCGAGTAGCGGCCCTGATCAGCCTTGCGTCTCCCCCGCCCCCATCCGGCTTCCCTGTACTGGTCACTCGCCACCGGCACTCCGCAACTACCGGGAAGGGAGGCGGGGATGACCCCAGCAATCCACGGGGGAGATCCAGCAGGCCCCCCTTCGCACCGCCCTGGCCATTCGCGCACGGCGCCCCGACCCGGTGACGGATCGTAGGAGCGATACCGCGGCAAGCGCGGCAGAACCCGAGGGCGGCCCCGAACGACATGTCAGACGCTCTTCGCCGTGGACTCCGGCCGACGACCAGCGCGAGCAGTTCTCCCGGCCCTCACACCAGAACCGTGACCAGCAACTTCACGATGCACGCCACATATACGGGCTCGCGGGGGCCGACCGAGGTCGCCGACGATGACTGCAGCGTTCTTTGTGCCACCTGACTCACGCTGGGTCAGCCGCCGATTCAAGGGCCTTCCCCAAAAGACTCACCAGGTGAAGCAGGTCGTCCGTGTCCAGTCGGGCGAAGGGGCTCAGGGCCAGGGTCGCCTCGATCACCACAGACCGCACTCGTCGGCCGTCGTCCGTAAGCGCCACGAGGCGGGAACGGCGGTCGGCGGGGTCGGCGGAGCGTTCGACGAGACCGCGGCTGGTGAGCTGGTTCATGACGAAGCTGAGGTTGGGCGCGTTGCAGTGCAGTCGGTCGGCCAGCTCCTTCATGGAGGGCGGCGCCTCGGCCGGATCGATCACCCAGAGTGCGTGAGCGGTGGCGTGCGTCAGACCCTGTTCGGCCAGGATGGTCGTGATCCGGTCGTTCGTCCGCAGGAAGAGCTCGTGGTTCGCCGCCACTGCCTCCTCAAGGATGCTCCGTGTCATGACTTCATCCTACCCTTTTACTTCGAGACTTGAAGTGCTAGTTTTATTCGAGGCTCGAACTATCGACTCGGTGTACCCGGTATCCAAAAGCGCAGCGAGGTCGAGGTGGCCTGCACCTGCCAAGACCGACGACAAGGGCGAAAAATGACCGCGCTGAATGAGCCGCTGCACCTGAGCCATGGCGCTCCACTGCTCAACAGGATCGCGAAGGCCGCAATGGAAGAGTTGCTCGCCGCGCCGGGGCAGCTGCCCGGTGACAAACTCCTCACGCTCTATCGGCGTTGGGCCGCCGGAGGAGCGGGACTCCTGATCACCGGGCATGTGATGATCGACGGCAGAGCGGTCGCCCAGCCCGCCGATGTAGTGCTGGAACAGGAGACTCCACTGGAGCCGTTCCAGCGCTGGGCGGCGGCCGGCAAGTCGGCGGGGGGACAAATCTGGATGCAGATCAACCACCCCGGGCGCGTCATCCCCAGAGACCTGGCCGACACCACCTGGGCCCCGTCCGCGGTGTCCATCGGCGCCGGTCGCTTCTCCAGCTTGTACCGGACGCCCCAGCCGATGAGCGCCCAGGAGATCGCCGAGACGGTGGAACGCTTCGCCGTGACCGCGCGGCGAGCCCAACAGGCCGGCTTCGACGGAGTCGAGATCCACGCCGCTCACGGCTACCTTCTCTCCCAGTTCCTCTCCCCCCTGGTGAACCGGCGCGATGACCGCTGGGGAGGCAGCCTGCGCAACCGTGCCCGCCTGCTACTCGACGTCGTGAGCGCAGTACGGGAACGGGTCGGCACGGACTTCGCCGTGGGAGTGAAACTGAACTCGGCGGACTTTCAGCGCGGTGGATTCGACACCGGTGACGCGCGAGATGTGATCAAGATGCTCGCCGACGAGGGAGCTGACCTGGTAGAGCTGTCCGGTGGCAGTATCGAGAGCCTGGCCACCGCGGGCCCGGGCTTCGCGGCGGACGGTCGCACCCTTGCCCGCGAGGCGTACTTCCTCGAACTCGCCAAGGAGCTTGTCGCCACCTCGCCGCTGCCACTGCTGCTGACCGGAGGAATCCGCCGACGCACCGTCGCCCAACATGTGATCGACTCCGGATTCGCCATGGCCGGTGTAGCCACCGCGCTGGCCATCGATCCCACACTGCCCGAGCAGTGGCTCGCCGGGAGTGACGCACAGACCCACCCGGCCCGCAGCCGTCTGCGCAACAAGACGCTGGCAGCCGCAGCTGTCCAAGCCGTCACGTTGCGGCGACTTGCCCGCCTAGCCGCGGGCAAGTCATCGAAGACACCCTACTCTCCGGCCGTCGCCCTGCTCCTTGAAACGCTCGTCCGCGCCCGGCGCCGACGCGGCTATCGGAAATGGCGTACGGCCGCCTGAAGCCGGACCGGTTCGTACCGGCCCGTCGGGCCCCCGCGAGCCTGTATATGTGGCGTGCATCGTGAAGTTGCTGGTCACGGTTCTGGTGTGAGGGCCGGGAGAACTGCTCGCGCTGGTCGTCGGCCGGAGTCCACGGCGAAGAGCGTCTGACATGTCGTTCGGGGCCGCCCTCGGGTTCTGCCGCGCTTGCCGCGGTATCGCTCCTACGATCCGTCACCGGGCCGTGGCGCCGGGAGAGCGTCGGAGCGTCTGAGGATGCGGGTGTGCTGAGCGGTTGCGTCGTCCTCGCCGACGGCGCGTAGGAGAACTGGAGGCCGATCACGGAGTCCAGGTCGCGGGTGACGGTGCGGTCCCATCGCGCGACTTCGATGTGAGAGAACGGGGAGCGGGCGAGTACCTCCTGAGAACATCGGACCCATTCATCTAGCCCGCGCTGATGTGCGTAGGGGTGAAGGTGACGGGGAGGCTGGACGGGGCTCGGCACCACAGGGAGTCAACCCACTCGAGCTCCTCGGGCTCGACCGCCAGGGTCAGATCCGGAACCCGGTCGAGCAGCACCTCGATCGCTGTCTCCGCGATGGTCCTGGCCAACTCGGGCGCCCCCGCCGGGCATCCGTAGTCGCCGCCGGTGAAGGACAAATACGCGTTGTTCCCGGCGAAGCCCGCCGTAGTGTCTGGCCACAGCAGCGGGTCCATGTTCGCGGCGGCGAGGCCGAGGACGAGGAGGTCACCGGTGCGGATGCGCTGACCTCCGAGCATGGTGTCCCGAATGGCGAAGCGCCCGATGGCGTTCGGGACGGGGGAGTCCGCCCACAGCACCTCGGCCATGGCCTCGCTGATACTCCTTCGGCCGCCCGCGAGGGTCACGGCGAACCGGCTGTCGGTGAGCATCAGCCGGACGGTGGTGCCGATCCAGTACGACGTGGCGGGAAAGCCCGCGACCATCATCACCATGATGTCTCCGACCAACTGCTCGTCGGTGAGGTTTGGGGAGCTCTGGACGAACCGGGAGGTGATGTCGGGGCCCGGCGCATCACGCTTGGCCGTCACCAGCCGCGCCACTATCTCGGCGGCCCGCTGCTGGGCCAGGATGGCGTCCCCGCTGGCGTCAAGGCTCGCAGTCAGGGCCTGCGCCATGTCCTCGAGCTGATCCTCGGGCAGGCCGAACATCATGCCTATGGCGAGGGCGGGCACCGAGTAGACGTAGTCGAACACCAGGTCCGCCTTGCCGCTGCCGGCGAACGCGTCGATCAGTCCGTCGGCGAAGCGCTCGCAGCACGCACGCAACTCGAAGGGATCGACGGTGGAGAGAGCGTCGCTGACGGCCGCCGAGCGCCGCCGGTGCTCGTCCCCCTCCGTAAAATGGATCATGGGGCTGTAGGCCACCCAGGGCATGAGGGACCAGTCGGGCGGAACCTCGTCCCAGCGGTTCCAGCGACGGGGGTCACGGCCGTAGGTCTGGGTGTCGCCGAGGACCTGGCGCATCTCGCGGTAGCCGAGGACGAGCCACGCGGGGATGTCGGCCTCGAGCAGGACCGGGGCGACCTGCCCGTGGTCGCGCCTCATCCGCTGGTAACTCTCGGTCGGATTCCGCAGAAACTGCCGCCCGTACAACGGCGAGGCGCCGCCGTGGGCGGGGCAGCCGGGAGGCGGCACCACCGAGCCCGTGCCGTCGGGCATGTCCTGAGGGTCCGGAATATCCTGCGGGTCCTGGAGATTCGTCACGAAGTCTTCCTTGAAGCGTGGATCAGCGCGGCCGCGGGTACAGCGAGAGGCACAGGCTAACCGTGGGACCCGATCGGACCAACCGCCAGAACGTCTCCATCCCACAACTATGCAGGATTGCTGCCTCAGCGCGCGGGCAAGCGCCGTCGCCGCCGCCACACGAGGGGCACTGATTCCGGGGCGGCGGGGGCGGACGGTGTTCGCCAGAAGTGCCAAGTAGCAGCCCGAAGCGCGACACCAGGCTGGTGCCCGTGAACCCGGTATGCCCCGCCGCTCCCCGCCCCGCCAACTCCCCCATGAACCACGCCTGGTCGACCTCGAAGCCCAGACCCGGGGCGGTCAGCATCAGCTCGACGGCCTCGGGCCCGAGGACCGGCCCGTCGCCCGCCAGCAGGGGCCCGGCACAGGACCGAGAGGTCACCCGCCGTCGAGAAGAGCCCGGCGTGGCCCGCGGCCCCGCCCATCGGGTAGGCCTTCTCGTCGCGCCCCCACACACACCATCCCCCGGTCGAGCTTGCCCCACGGGCGCCGCTGGTCCTCGGTCGCCGCGATGCGCGGCAGCCAGGTGTCCGGTGGGCGAAAGCGGGTGTCGGCCATGGGGAGCGGGCCGGTGGTGCCTTCCCGTACGAGAACGTCGAGCGATCGACCGGTGGTGTGCTCCAGGACCCGTTGCAACAGCAGCGCGTTCAAGTCGGAGTAGCGGCGGGCCGCGCCCGGCGGCGCCTTGGAGGGCTCGGCCGCAGCCGGTCCAGCCGCACCCCGGGCTCGGAGTACTCGTACACCGGCAGCTCAGGCGGCAGTCCCGAGGTGTGGTCGAGCAGCTGCCGCTGCGTGAGGCCGTGCTCGGCGGCGGCGTCAAGTTCCGGGGCGCACGAGGCGATCAGTCCGCCCAGCGCGATCATGCCGCGCTCGATCTCCCGCATCGCCACGATCGCCGTGAACAGCTCGGTGAGCGATGCCAGGCCGAAGTCGGTGCCGGTGCGCATCGGCACCCACCGCTCGCGCAGCGAAACCATCGTGGGTGCGCCACCGCGAGCATGGTGGTCTACCGCTGCATGACCACCGGCATGGCCTCTGCGACCTTCCGCCGCTCCCGCCCCGTGAGGACACTGGTACCCGGTGCCGATGGGCCACGGTCACCGGAATGGCCTCCCCTTGGGCATGCTGTGCGCGCACCCAGGAGCGCTCGGCCTATAAGGAATGGCAGGGGTGGGTGAAGGCCGCCAACCGCAAGGTGCGCTACGCCGGTCGCCGCGCTGCACGCCACCGGCAGATGGACATGGATTGACCGGGGCAGTCAGTCTCGTATCAAGCAACGCCGGTGCATTCTCGAGTTCGGTAGGTAATCGGGTCTGCGGAGCCGCAGCTCGTGTCCGCTTCGTAGTGGGCGTCGGCCACCAACCCGGCCACGTAGGAACGGAGTTCCTCGCGCGACGCGGCGGACTCCCCGGGTGAGCACGGGGTGATGCCGTGGGCCCGGTCGGCCAGGGCCCGCAGCCCGTTTGCCCGTGAGCACGTCACCGGCGGTCTGCCGCGGTGTGCTCTCAGGGCCACTACGGCCGGCGGGATGAAGGCATGGCTGACCAGGCCCCGCAGCCTTCCGTAGTCGGACGGATCGAGGCTGGTCAGCGCCGTCGGTTCCGGCCCTAGCGGGCGGTCGGCGGGCGCCTGCGGTGTGACGGCCAGCGCGCGGCTGAACCGGTCCTCGGCGAGTACTTGGCGCCCGAGCCTCCGCCTGGTCACCGCCCGGAGGCGGTCGGCGGCCGAGTCCATCGGCCGCGCCCGAGGAAATCGTCGAGGTCGGCCAGCGGGAGCGTGGTGGTGACATGGCGACGGTCGTCGGGGAGCGATCCGTGGTTCAGCAGTGATCCGCCGGACCCAGCGCGTCGTACGCCTTGCGGATGAGCAGCTGTTCGACGTCCGGGTTTCCGTTGTGGGAGGCCGTCGAGGAGGACGTGCTGGCCGGGCTGAGCCTGAACCTGCCCGTCGAGGAGCATCTGGCGGAGATGGTGCGAGGGCTGGACGCCTGTTCAAGATCCTCGGCTGCGACTTCAGCCCGCGGTTCCACGACCTGGACGATCAGCGGTTCCGGCGGGCCACGGTGCCCGGCGTCGAGACGGGCACGTACGGCGCGGTGGAGGACCTGAGGCTGGGGTCTCGTTCGGTCGCCGAGGGCCAGCGCACCCGGTCAGGGGCTGCGTCCTGCCGCTCCTGGGATGCCGCCGAGGACGACGAGAACGGGGCCCCGGTCAGCGAAACCGGGAGTTCAGTCCGCGAACGCGGCCACATACGACGCCACGCACGGCTTCGGTGTGGCCAGTGAGGTGACGACGTGGCCGTCGACGGCGACTGGCGGGTCGAACGGCACATGGAGCAATCGCTCGGAACGGGACCCGGTGAGCTGCTCGGCCGGCATCAGTGTCCAGCCTCCGGGATCACGGCCCACCTCGAACAGCACATTGGACACGTCCCCAGCGGGCGGGCGGAGCGGGGCCACGGGCAGAGCGGCGAGGAGCGCGTCGTGCAGGGGCGGGTCGCTCTCACGGGCGGGGAGCCGCAGCCCGCGTGGATCGAGGAGATGCAGGCCGATCGCCGACGTGCCGGCGGCGGGGTGGTCGCGCGCGAGCACGGCGTGTACCGGCTCGGACCAAGCACGCACCACCGTCATCGCCGATGAGGCGATCGCGCCTCGTACCAGCGCCAGGTCCAGCTCACCGTCGCGGACGGCGGCCAAGCGCGCGGTCACCGGGAGATCGATCAGCTTCGGCTCGGCGGGGCGTTCACTCACGCGCAGGCGGTCCAACGCGCGGTCGAGCCGCCAGGTGGCACAGGACGCCGTCCCGATCCGCAGGACCGCGGCTGGTTCTCCGGCGACGACCCGTACTCGGGCCGCCGCGGCGAGGGTCTCACGGGCCGTGGCGAGCACCCGTTCGCCGGCCGGGGTGAGCCGCACCCGCCGGGAAGTGCGCTCCAGCAGCCGCACCCCGAGTTCGCGTTCGAGTCGGGTGATCTGCTGGCTCACCGCTGACTGCACGATGCTCAGCCGTTGTGCCGCCCGCCCGAAGTGCAGTTCCTCGGCGACGGTCACGAAGTAGTGCAGTGCCCTCAGCTCCATCCCTCTGATCTATCACATTGTGTGATCGCTGCTGGAGGATTCTGCTTCTTGTTCACCGGGGTCGTCGCCGCTGTGATGGATGTGAGACCTCCATAGCGGCCAAGTCACCGGCTGCCGCGAGGTGGAAAGACATGAACGGAGAACACAAGTGAACCGCGTAACCCTGGGAATCATCGGCACCGGCATGGTCGGTAGTGCGGTGGCCCGCCGCGCAACCGACGCGGGTCTGCACGTCGTCCTGAGCAACTCCCGTGGTCCCGAGACGCTGGCCGATCTGGTCGCAGAACTCGGCGACCGGGCCACCGCGGCCACCCCGGCCGAAGCGGCGAGCGCTGGTGATCTGGTCCTCGCCGCCGTGCCGCTGGCATTTCATGAGCGTCTGCCCCGAGCAGAGCTTTCCGGCAAGACCGTGATCGACCCGATGAACTACGCGTTGTATCCCGGCTTCTCGATTCCGGAACTCGACAGCAACGAGCTGACCTCCAGTGAACTGGTGCAGCGCCACCTCGCGGACAGCCGAGTGGTGAAGGCCCTGCACAACTACGGCCCCAAGCAGATGCTGGAGATGTTCCGCCCCGCCGGAGCCGACGACCGCACCGCACTGCCGCTGCATGGCGACGATGCGACCGCCAAGAAGGAGGTGGCCGATCTGCTGGACGTTCTCGGCTTCGACGCCGTGGACCTCGGCACGCTGCCCGAGAGTTGGCGCAGTGAACCCAACACCCCGCTGTACGCCCTTCCCTATATCGGGCAGCCGCCGTCAGGCCTCACTCCCCAGGAATTCGTGGCCTGGGCCCAGCAGGCCACCGGCATCCCCGTCCCCGCCGCCCGCATCAAGGAACTCGCCGCGGCCGCAGTGCGCGGCACCGCAGGTTTCCGGATGTAGCGACTGACGATCGACGGCACGGCCTCAGCCCCGTGAAGGCAGTGCGGCTGTGCGGGATGGGCGGCGAATGGGACCTGCCGGCTTCTCTCAGAGGTGCTCCTGTTCCCGCTGTCTGATCAGACTTGCCGGGCCGGTGAAGGCTCGGTGCCGTAGCCGCCAGCAGGTGAGCACTTTCGCTACCGGAAACACCTGGTTTCCGTGGTCAGACCGTGACCCTGCTGGTCGGCCAGGAGGCCAGACCGTTTTCATGGGGTGGCGTGCCCACCTCATGGGGCGTCAGCACAGGATCCATGAGACCACGTGCCGCGCCTGCCGCAGGCTGCAGAGGAAGCGGGGCGCCTGACCAGGAGGGTGAGGTGCCGCTGATCGGCAACGACTGGGCCGAAGACCACCATGACCTTGAGATCCAGGACGACACCGGCCGGAAACTGGCCGGCGCGAAGCCGCCCGGGGGCGTGGAGGGGATCGCGAAGCTGCACAAGCTCGTCGCGAAGCCCGGCGGCACAACCGCGACGCGAAAGCGGTCACGATCCAGACCGCGCTGCGCAAGCGGCAGCTTCGAGGCACACCACGATGTCGAGTCCTCCTCCGGCCCGCGACGCCGCTCGGCGGGCGGCCATGGTGTTGTGCGCCCCTTCTGCGGCCCACCCGGTGGCAACGTCCACCGGATGGGCCAAGCGGCGCTGTGAGCACGAGGAAGTGTTCGGCACGGTCAGCAACCCATTGAGCCGACCCCAATGGTCTGCGATCTGCTGCCGACTGGTGTGCGCCGCTGTCATCTGCGGAGCGGGTCAGTGCCGGGGGCTGAGTTCGGTCGCGGGTTCTGGCCGCACGCCGACCGCTGGGGACTTGGCCAACCGTTCGCCTTCTATGTCGACGATGGGCAGGACACGGTCGATCCAGGCGGGCAGGAACCACGCCCGGCGGCCGAGGAGAGCCAGGACCGCCGGCACGATGGTCATGCGGACGATGAAGGCGTCGAGGGCGACAGCGACCGCGAGGCCGAGTCCGAGGGCCGCGATGACGGAGTCGGTGGAGCTCATGAAGCCCGCGAACACGCAGATCATGATGATGGCCGCGGCTGTGATGACCTTGGCGCTGTACTCGAAGCCCGTGACGACGGCCTGACGCGGATCGGCGCCATGGATGTATGCCTCACGGATGCGGGTGACCAGGAAGACCTGGTAGTCCATGGCCAGGCCGAAGACGATGCCGACGGTGAGGATGGGCATCAGGCTCATGATCGGCCCGGGCTGTTCGACGCCGAACAGGTCCTTCAGCCACCCCCACTGGAAGACGGCCACCACGGCGCCGAGCGAGGCCAGGACGGACAGCAGGAAGCCCAGTGCCGCCTTCAATGGCACGAGCAGGGAGCGGAAGACGAGGATCAGGACCAGGAAGGCCAGTCCGACGACGACCAGGAGGTAGGGCATCAGGGCGGCGCTGAACTTGTCGGAGACGTCGATGTTCAGCGCGGCGGTGCCGGTGACCATGGTCTGGGCGCCGATGGAGCGCTCCGTGCTCGTCGCCAGGGAGCGGATGTTGGCGACGAGGTCCTTGGTCGCGTCATCGGACGGCGCGCTGTCGGGGATGACGGTGATGATGGCCGTGTCACCGGAGGTGTTGAACACAGCGGGGGTCGCCACGGCCACGTCGTCCAGTTCGCGGATCTTCGAGCCCATGGTGACGGCGGCTTTTTTGGCCGTGGCCGCGACTTGGTCGGTGACGACCACGGTCAGGGGGCCGTTGAAGCCCGTTCCGAAGGACTGCGCGAGCATGTCGTATGCCTTGCGCTGGGTGGTGGACGGCGGCTTGGAGCCGTCGTCGGGCAGTCCGAGCTCCAGCCCGCTGACCGGGAGCGCGAGCACGATCAGTGCTGCCACAGCGGGGACGAGAACCCGCACCGGTCGGCGCACCACCGCCGTGACCCACTGTCGGCCGAACCGCGCCTTGGTCTCACGGCTGTCGCGGCCCTCCGCGCGGTCGCGGGAACGTCCGCGGACGCGTTCGGGGGCGAAGGCGAGCATGGCCGGGATCAGCGTGATGGCGACGAGGACGGCGACGGCGACGGCTCCGGCGGCGGTGATGCCCATGGCGGTGAGCACCGGGAGGTTGACCACGGCCAGGCCGACGAGGGCGATCATGACGGTGAGGCCGGCGAAGACCACGGCCGACCCCGCGGTGCCGTTCGCCCGGCCCGCTGCCTCGCGGGCGTCGTGGCCCGCGGCACGTTCGGAGCGGTAGCGGGAGACGATGAACAGCGCGTAGTCGATCCCGACCGCGATGCCCAGCATCGTGGCGAGTGCCGACGTGCTGCTGTTCAGATCGAAGACCGAGCTCAGCGCTGTGATCGCGGAGAGGCTGATGCCCACTCCGACCACGGCCGTCAGCAGCGGAAGACCCGCGGCGATCAATGAGCCGAGGGTGATGAGGAGGATGACCGCCGCCAGGGCGAAGCCGATGGCCTCGGCCGAGGTGCCCTCCTCCTCCGTGGCGACCGCGTTGCCGGAGGCTTCGACCGTCAGCCCGGTCCTCCTGCCCTCGCTCAGAGCGTCGTCGAATCGCTCATGGTCACGATCGGTGAGCTCCGCGGCCGTGATCCGGTACGTGACCGTGGTGTAGGCGGTCGCACCGTCCTTGCTGATGGTTCCGCTCTTGAAGGGGTCACTGACGGTACTGACCCGGGAAGAGGAGGCCGCCAGGTGCTTCAGGGTCGCGCCCACCGAGGCATGGTTCCCCTTACTCGTGATCTTTTCCCCGTGCGGGGCCCGCAGCACCACGCGGGCGGTGGCGCCGCTCGCGTTGGCCGCGGGGAATTTGTCGCCCAGCAAGTCGTTCGCGCGTTGTGACTCGGTGCCGGGCAGGGCGATGGCGGACGACGAACCGCTGGTGGTCTGCGCGGCGGCGGCGCCCACAGCGGCAACGACGATGCCCCAGAAGACAAGCACCAGCCAGCGCCGCTTGAAAGCGGTCCGACCGATCCAGTGCAAGAAGGTGGCCATGAGGGTGCGGAAAACTTTCTACTTATGCGGTGTTGGGACGGGAGGTTGGGACAGGGAAGTGCTGCACACGCCGCTTACTTGGACGGCGCGCTGGTCACAGGCCGATCCTTGATGAATGTCGCCGACCGCCCGCGATCACCATCGTCGGCCCGGCGCATGGGGCGGCACGTCAGCCCTACGTACCGGGTGGGCGCGCGGCTGTCGGTCGT
>NZ_JBHYVB010000281.1:0-11657 GCF_042750115.1 Streptomyces sp. NPDC059455 | reverse complement strand
TGCCCCCAGCTCCACCGTCCCGCTGCGACGGGATCAGCGGCGAAGGTCTCTCACCTCCACTCGAATCACTGCGCCTCACGGCGCACCCACGACCTTCGGCACACCTTCATCTCCATGTGCCTCCAGAACGGGATTCCGGAGCACACTGTGGCCGCGTGGGTGGGCGACTCCGTCGACGAGCTTCGGCGCACGTACAGCCACCTTCTGAAGGACCACGCTGACACGCACGGGGCGGTAGCCGCCGGCCTGACGGCGCGGCCGAAGCTGTCCGTCGTGCGCGCGGCGTGATGATCTACTTCCGTCCTCGCCCTCCAAGAGCGCGGAGCTGAATCTCAGCGGCTGAGGCCAAGACCGGCCTCAGCCCCGCTCCCGTTTTCTCAGCCCACCGTCCCCGCCTGCCCCCTCACTCGCGGCGGCGTGCCCCTCCCCTGAGCAGAGCTATCGGAGAGGTACAAGGCAGCAACGACTGCATCGCGCGCTCGGGCACCGCGGCGAGGCGCCCAGACGGCCCAGGCCAGAAGGCCACCCCGCAGGTCAGACCCCGCCCTCGCTGAACTCCGGCCCCGTGTCCCGTGGCTACTTTCATGGCTACGTACGTAGCCGTGCGACCCCGTTTGAACCGGTGCGGACCGGGATCTGGCCAAGCTCACGTTTCCATGAAAAAGGGGCCCCTGACCAGCAATTTCCCTGATCAGAGACCTATAGCGGCGGACGAGTCGGCCTGTACGCCGGGGACAGTAGGGGTTCCCCCATAGACACGCTCCGACCTGCACCTACATGCCGCATCACCGATCGTGATGCACATCTGGTGCACAACCTTCCGAAGCCGAGGAACCCCAGCTGCATGGAAGTCAACTTCGCCAATCATGAGTGCTGCCCTCCTCGTGTCTCCGGGGCCTTGTGCCGTGGCTACGATCAATCTGCCATCGAAACGCCTGTCCTACCCGGTAATCACCGCAGGGTACATCCATCGCTCATCGAGGTCGTTCGGAGCTCCTTCGTTCACGCTCGGCTCGGGGTGTCAGGGCAACCTCAGGCAGGCCAGCAGGCGCTGCGATGCCGTACGGCCACGCACGCAAGCCACCCTCAAAAAGCTCGTGCCGCGCCTCGCCCGCGAGAACAGCCGATGGGGCCATCGCCGGATGCAGGGCGAACTGGCCCGGCTCGGACACCCGATCGCCGCCTCAACCGTCCGGCAGATCCTGCACGCCGCAGGCATCGATACGGCACCGCGCCGCAGTGGCCCGACCTGGCGCGAGTTCCTCCGCGCAGGCCACCGGTGTGATCGCCTGCGACTTCCTCCACATCGACACCGGCCTGCAACGCCTGTACGCCCTGGTCTTTCTCGAGCATCACACCCGGCGCCTGCACGTCGCCGACGTCACAGCACACCCGATTGCAGCCTGGGCCACCCAGCAAGCCCGCAACCTCACCACTGACCTCGGGACACGAATGGACTCGCTGCGCTTCCTCATCCGAGACCGCGAGAGCAAGTACACCGACTCCTTCGACGCTGTGTTCCAGGCCGAGGAAATCGAGATCATCAAGACGACGGTCTGCGCGCCGAAGGCCAATGCCCACTGCGAACGAGTGATCGGTACCCTCCGTCGGGAAGTCCTGGACCACATACTCATCCTCGGCGAAGCTCACGCGCGCCAGGTTCTCGCCACATACCAGAGGCACTACAACGCGCACCGCCCCCACCCGGGCCCGCTGCCAACTACCTCCCCAGGCTCACGAAGCACCACTGACCCTTAGGGCAGCCAGCCGCAGAGTCCTGCATACCCGCATCCTCGGCGGCGTGATCAACGAATACAGATATGCCGCTTGACCAGGAGCGATGATGATTCGAGCTTCACACGTTGCGCAGTGCCGATAGTGTCTGCAGGCTCGCCTGCCCGCTCGACGGCCCGTCGCCCTCAGTCGCCGGGAGGGGCGGCTCGCGCCGCCCCTCATTGGAATATTGGATTGGCCCACTTCTGATCAGCGTGGCTAGCGCGTCGGTGGATAAGCTCGTGATCAGAGCCTCCATCACTACGGAAGTGGTCTAACAGTTACGTTACGAATTCCGTCCGCTGTTTTCTTCGCCTCGATCAGGGACATTTGGTTGACCATCGTGCGGTGGTCGTCGAAGCGCAGCTTGCCGCGAGCCCCTTGGACCGTTCCGATCGACCGCAGGGCGTCGTTGATTGATGCCCGGTCGACCCGCCCAGAGATCGACGCTACAGCCTTGTTCAGGATCACGCCGACGTCGTACATACACCCGGAAGGGATGCTCGGGAGAGCATGGAACTTCTGCTGGTAGTCCTTCACAAACGCCTTATTCACCGCGTTGTCGCGGTCCCAGTTATAGACAGCGGTGCTGCGCACGCCGAGCGCCGCGTTCCCCTCGGCGGCGAGTGAAGCCCCATCGGTCAGGAAGGTGCCGTTAAGCCGGACGTGCTTACTCAGCCCAAAGGCTGCGAACTGCTTCGTGAACTCGATCGCCTCACCACCCGCGAAGAAGGCGAAGACCTGCTTGGCGCCTGAGGCCCGAATCTGCGCCAGGTAGCTGGAGTAGTCGGATGTCGTGCCGAACGGCGGGTAGAGCTCACCCGCGATCCGATTGGCTGGGAACGTCTTCTTGAATCCCTCAAGATTTTCGTGGCCGCCTGCGTAGTCAGAGGCAATCAGAAACACCTTGCCGCCCGACGCGTCAGCCGCAAGCCGGCGCCCAAGGGCCCGGCCCGGGTCGCGGTTGTCGAAGGAAGCCCGCCAGATCCAGTCCGACGCCTGGGCCCCACCCAGCGCGACGGCACCGGTGTTTCCCATCAGCACCGGGACCTGCGCGCTGTTGAAGATGTCGCGGCTGCCCATCGCTGTCGGGCTGGCAACGATGCCGACCACGGCGTCGACCTGCTCCTGCCGGACCAGCCGGGTCGCGCCAGCAACTCCGCTCTGCGGGGTCGAGCCCTCGTCGACGGTAACAAGGTTGACGGTCTTCCCTCCCAGCTTGCCACCGTGCTGGTCGAGGAAGGTCTGAAAGCCCCGTTGCATGTCGCGACCGACGGAGGCATAGACCCCGGACTGAGACACGAGCAGGCCCACTTTGACCGTGTTGTCGCTGCTGCCGCGGCCGGGGGTGGCCCCCCGGGGGCCCCCCCCGCCGGCCGCCCCACGCCCGGCGCAAGTCTGACGGATGAAGGGCGGTCCTGTTCGTAAACTCTGTGCTCCCGATCCCTTGGCGCAGTGAAATCGCCGCCCAGAGGGGATGTGACCTACAGCACGTCCGGGGGGCGTTTGCGTCTGCGTCCGTCCGGAGTGGGTAGGTCTCGGGATGACCCACTGCCGACAACCCCACGGAGGTCCGTGTGGCCGCGTCAGCTCAACTTCTGTTTTCCGCCCTGTCCAAACCCGGCCCCGAGGCGTCCAGCGAACCGGATCCCTTCGACGGGGTCTCCGACCCCGACTGCGGACTGTGCGGTCTGGACGGCTTCGGGTCCGGAAGCGCCACCGAAGCGCCCCTCACCAGCGAGCCTCCGCTCGCCGACAACATTCCCCTGACCAGCGAGCCTCCGCTCGCCGCCGAACTTCCCCTGACGAGTGAGCCGACCGCCGTCCTCACCGGCGCGGGCGCGGGCTGCGGGCCGATGGAGTACTGATGGGCAGAGCGCGGCTCGCCGAGCTGCACGGTGTCGCCACGTCCTACGACCCCGCCCCGGGTCGCACCGTCCAGGTGCCCGAGGACACGGTCGTCGCCGTGCTCGCCGCGCTCGGCGTGGACGCCTCGACCCCCCGATCCGTACGCGAAGCGCTGGACCGGCACGACGGCCGGCGGCGCGACCGGCTGCTGCCCCCCTGTGTGGTGGTGCGCCCCGGCAAGGCGCCCCGACTGAGCCTGCCCGAGGGCACGGCGCTGCGGGTGTGCCCCGAGGACGGCGCACCGCACCCACGGGGGCGGGCGGCTGCGGCGGCCTTACGGGCCGATGGCCTCCTTACCGAGCTCGCCGCGCTGCCGCCCGGCGCCCACACCCTGCTCGCCGAGGCCCCCGACGGCCGCCGCGCCACCGCCCCCCTCATTGTGGCCCCCGACCGGATGCCGCTGTCCCCGGTCCGCAGCCACGGCTTCCTGGTGCAGCTCTACTCGCTGCTCTCCGCACGCTCCTGGGGCATGGGCGACCTCGGCGACCTGGCCGATCTGGCCGCCTGGTCGGGGCGGGCGCTCGGCGCCGGTTTCGTCCAGATCAACCCGCTGCACGCCGCCGTGCCCGGCACCCCGGCCGCGCCCACCGACCCGTCGCCCTACCGCCCCTCCTCGCGGCGCTTCCCCGACCCGGTCCATCTGCGGATCGAGGACGTGCCCGAATACGCCCATCTGCGCGGCCGCGCCCGTGAACGGGCCGATCAGCTGCTGGAGGCCGCCGCCGCCCTCCGTACGGCCGTCCTGTGCGAGGGCGCCCTCATCGACCGGGACGCCGTCTGGGCCCTCAAGCGCGAGGCGCTGGAACTGGTGCGGACGGTCCCGCTCAGCCCTGGCCGCCGCGCCGCCTACTGCGACTTCCTCGCCGAGCGCGGTCAGGCCCTCGAGGACCACGCCCTGTGGTGCGCGCTCGCCGAGACCCACGGCCCCGAATGGCGCGCCTGGCCCGACGGCCTGGCCGATCCGCGCTCCGCGGGCACCGCCCGGGCGCGGGCCGAGCACCTGGACCGCACCGACTTCCACTGCTGGCTGGCCTGGCTCACCGACACCCAGCTGGCCGCCGCCCAGCGCGCCGCGCGCGAGGCGGGCATGGGCATCGGCCTCGTCCACGATCTGGCGGTCGGGGTCCATCCCTCGGGCGCCGACGCCTGGGCGCTCCAGGACGTCTTCGCCTCCGGCATGTCGATCGGCGCGCCCCCGGACGCCTTCAACTCCCGGGGCCAGGACTGGGGCCTGCCGCCGTGGCGCCCGGACGCCCTCGCGGCCAGCGGCTACGCCCCCTACCGCGATCTGCTGAGCGGCCTCCTGCGGCACGCGGGCGCGCTCCGTATCGACCATGTGATGGGCCTCTTCCGGCTGTGGTGGGTGCCGGAGGGGCGGGAACCGACCGAAGGCTGTTACGTCCGCTACGACGCGGAGGCGATGCTCGGAGTGCTCGCCCTGGAGGCGCACCGGGCCGGGGCGGTCGTCATAGGGGAGGACCTGGGGACGGTCGAGCCCGGTGTGCGGGAGGAACTGGAGCGGCGGGGGGTGCTGGGCACCTCGGTGATGTGGTTCGAGCGGAACTACAACGGGGCGGGCGCCGCGCGGCCGCTGGCGCCGGAGGAGTGGCGGGCGGACTGCCTGGCCACCGTGACGACCCACGATCTGCCGAGCACGGCCGCCCGGCTCACCGGCGACCATGTCGAGCTCCGCCACCGACTGGGCCTGCTGAGCCGCCCCCTGGCCGAGGAGCGCGCGGCGGACGCGGTCGAGGTCGCCGAGTGGCTGGGGCTGCTGGGGCGGCTCGGGCTGCTGCCGGAGGGGCCGGGCGACGAGGAGGCGGCGGTCAAGGCGGTCCACCGCTTTCTGCTGCGCACCCCGGCGAAGATGGTGGGCGTCTGGCTGCCGGACGCGGTGGGGGACCGCAGGCCGCAGAACCTGCCGGGCACCTGGGATCAGTACCCCAACTGGCGACTGCCGATCGCCGACGCCGAGGGGCGCCCGATGTCCCTGGAGGAACTGGTCGCCTCGCCCCGGCTGCGCGCGCTGATGGACGAGGTTGCCCTGCTGGCGGCTTGTGACCCCGCCGCGTAGCCACCACTCCGGGGTGTCCGGCGGATCTGGACGCCTGCGGCGGGCTGTTCCCCTCCCCGCCCCTTCCCACAACTGGGGCTCCGCCCCAGACCCCGCTCCTCAAACTCCCCCAGCTACCGCCGGGAGGTGCCCCTGGAGGGGCTGGAAGGCGGGGCTCTGCCCCAGGCCCCGGGGTCCAGGGGCGAAGCCCTGCCACGGCGCGGAGCCGCATATCGATGCCGCGGGAAGGGGCGGGGAGGGGAGCAGCCCGCCGGACCGCCATAGTGGCTGTCCCGCCCCATAGGTGGGACCTCTGCCGTGTGCGGTCTCCCCAGGGCGCCTCTCCTCTGTCAGGCTGTCATGGACACCGCCATAGAGATCCGATCAATGCCGATCGGAGACCTGGAGGGGACCATGGCCCGACCTCTGGACGGAACGCCCGGCACCCACGGAACCCGCGGACGGCGGCGTGCGCTGCTCGCGCTCCGCGCCCTCGCCCTGGCCGCCCTCGCGGCCGCCGCCGTCCCTCCCGCCCCCGCGCAGGCCGCGGCGGAGGCCCCCGCGCGGGCCGGATGCGAGGGGCCCATCACCCCGGCCCCGCAGCAGGTCGTCGAGGACTGCGACACCCCCGCCCGCATCATCGACAAGGCCGCCAACACCGTCCCCACCCCCGGGCAGCGGGCCTGGCAGCAGCGCGAGGTCACCGCCTTCACCCACTTCGGCATGAACACCATGACCGGCCGCCAGTGGGGCTCCGGAGCCGAGGACGAGAAGCTCTTCGACCCGCCCGAGCTCGCGATGGACCAGTGGATGCGGGCGTACAAGGCCGCCGGCGCCCGGCAGGTCATGCTCACCGCCAAGCACCACGACGGCTTCGTGCTCTACCCGAGCCGCTACACCGGCCACGACGTCGAGGCCAGCCCCTGGTGGACGAAGGGCCCCGGCGGCCGGAATCCCGACGGCGATGTCCTGGGCGCGTACGTCAAGGCCGCCCGTAAGGCGGGGCTCAAGGTCGGCGTCTACCTCTCGCCCGCCGACGGCGCCGAGCTGCCGCACGCCTGGCACGCCCAGTGGGTCGAGAAGATCCGCGAGAAGCAGCAGAACGGCGAGGAGCTGTCGCTGCCCGAGCGGATGGCCCTGGAGGACGGCGACCGCGCACCCGCCGGCCAGGGCCGTTACGGCAACGGCAGCAAGCCCACCGAGCGCACCATCCCCACCCTCGTCCCCGGCGACGACCGGGCGGACAAGGTCGCCTCCGGCGCGCTGCCCACCTTCCGCTTCGCCGCCGACGACTACGACGCGTACTACCTCAACCAGATCTACGAGATCCTGACGCAGTACGGCCCCATCGACGAGTTCTGGCTGGACGGCGCCAACCCCTGGGGCGGTGCGGGCGTCACCCAGCACTACAACGTCAGGAACTGGTTCGAGCTGATCCACGCGCTCTCGCCGAATTCGGTGGTCTTCCAGGGCGCGCAGGGCGTGCGCTGGGTGGGCAACGAGGACGGCATCGCCCGGGAGACCGAGTGGTCGGTGACCCCGTCCGCGGTCGACCCGTGGACCGTCATCGGCGGCGGGCTGCCCAATGACTCCACCGACGCCGACATCGGCTCGCGTGCCAAGCTGACCGCGCCGGGCGTGCGCTATCTGCAGTGGTACCCGGCCGAGGCCGATGTCTCGATCCGCCCCGGCTGGTTCCACGACCCCGCGGAGCGGCCCAAGACCCCCGACCAGCTGATGTCGCTGTACGAGCGCAGCGTGGGCCGCAACGCCTCGCTGCTGCTCAACGCGGGGCCCGCGAAGAACGGCCGGATCGACGACGCCGATATGGCCTCCCTTACGGCCTTCGGCAAGGCCGTAAGGACGACATACGGCACCGGCTCCCGGCCGGCCCCCGGCCATCCGGTGACCTTCGACCGGGTGCGGCTCGGCGAGGACATCCGCCAGGGGCAGCGGGTGGAGGAGTTCACCGTGCAGGCCCGGGTGGCGGGGACCTGGCGGGACATCGCCTCCGGGACGACCGTCGGAGCCCGGCGCATCCTCCCGCTGGCCGCGCCCGTCACCGCCGACGGGCTGCGGATACGCGTCCTCGCCTCCCGCGCCGCGCCACGGCTGCTGCCGCCCACGGTCCACCTCAGCGAGGCGGGCCGCCGCTGAGCCGGCGGATGCGGGGCCGTGTCATGGTCATCTCAGCGCCGTGTTAAGGCCACCCCGGGCACGCGGCGCCGGGGGGCGTCGGATAACTTGAGTCCGTGAGCAACAAGGTCAAAAAGAACGCCGTGCGCGCCGGTGCAGTCATCGCCGCGACGACGGCGATGCTGCTGATGTCGTCCCCCGCGTTCGCGCTCACCCGCGACGACGGTGACGACCCGGGTCCGGGCCTGAGTGTCGCCGAGACACTGGGCCTCTATGTCGCTGCTCCGATCATCCTGTTCCTGGTGATCGCGGGTCTGGTGATGGCGGGAGACAGGAAGTCCCGTAAGCAGACCGACTGACGCGATCGATCGACGAAGCGCGCACGCCGCTGCGGAGCGCCCCGGCCAATCCGGCCGGGGCGTTTTTGTTGTGTGCGCTTTTGTTGTGTACGGGGGGAGTCGCTTTCCGGCCACGTCCCGGCCGTGCCCCGTCGTCGTCCGGGCCGCGTCCCGGACACGCCCGGCCACTCCACGCCCCGCCGCCCCGGATTCCCAAGTGGGAGCGTGTCGGGCCGAGTTCACCGGGTGCCCGCCATGGGCCCTGGCCTGTTTATTTTCGCTTTAACCTACGGTGTCGTAACCTACGGGGCCGTAGGTATAGCCCGTCGCCCCCGTCCCCTGGAGCCCCCACCGTGACACTCGCCCCTTCCCACAGCCACGGTCAGGCCGTCTGGAGCGACACCCAGCTCCTGTACGCACTCGAAGAGGTCGTCGAGACCGAGCTCAACCGGCATCTGCAGGTTGCCAAGGAGTGGATGCCGCACGAGTACGTCCCGTGGAGCGACGGCCGGAACTTCGACGGGATCATGGGCGGTGAGGCATGGGCGCCCGACCAGTCCAAGGTCAGCGATGTCGGCCGGATAGCGCTTGTGGTCAACCTCCTCACCGAGGACAACCTCCCCAGCTACCACCACGAGATCGCGACCCTCTTCGGCCGGGACGGCGCCTGGGGCACCTGGGTGCACCGCTGGACGGCGGAGGAGGGGCGCCACGGCATCGTGATGCGCGACTACCTGCTGACCAGCCGCGCCGTCGACCCGGTGCAGCTGGAGCGGTTCCGCATGGCGCACATGTCCGAGGGCTTCGAATCGGACAACCAGCACAGCATGCTGCACACCGTGGCGTACGTCGCCTTCCAGGAGCTGGCCACCCGCATCTCGCACCGCAACACCGGTCATCACTCCGGCGACCCGGTCTGCGACCGGATGCTGGCGCGCATCGCCACCGATGAGAACCTGCACATGATCTTCTACCGGAACCTGCTCGGGAAGGCGTTCGAGCTGGCCCCCGACCAGACCATGTGCTCCGTCCGCGATGTGGTGGTCAACTTCCGCATGCCGGGCCACGGGATGCCCGGCTTCGAGCGCGCCGCCGCCCAGATGGCCATCGGCGGCATCTACAACCTGCGCATCCACCACGACGACGTGCTCCAGCCCGTGCTGCGCTTCCTGAAGGTCCTGGAGATCGGCGGGCTCGGCCCGGAGGGGCTCAAGGCACAGGAGGAACTGGGGCTCTACATGGGCGGACTGGACGATCAGGCCACCAAGTTCGACGAGCGGCGCCAGGCGCTGCTGGCCCGTCGCAGGGCCCGTGCCGAACGGGCGTGATCACTCTGGCACCATCGGGTGATGGTCGAACATTCATCGCAAGATGCGGCGGTGGATCCGGAAGCCGAAGCGGCCCGGCTGAGGGCCGCGGCGGCGGCCGGGAAACCGGGCGCGTACCGGGCCTACGCCGAACTCCTCACCGGCCGGGGCCGCTTGGACGAGGCCCTGCCGTGGTGGGCCAGGGCCGCCGACGCCGGGGACGCGGAAGCCTCGCGCACCCTTGCGATCTGCCATAAGGACCGCGGCGAGTTCGCCGAGGCCGAGCGGTGGTACCGCACGGCCGCCGATCGTGACGGCGGCTGTGCGTTCGGTCTGGCCCGGCTGCTGCACGAGTCCGGTGACACGGCCGGCGCCGAGCGGTGGTACGAGCACGGGGCCGCGCTCGGCAGCGTCGAGTGCAAGACCAACGGCGCCGTGCTGCTGGCCGCCCGCGGCGCATGGGACACCGCGCTGGAGCGGCTGGCCGAGGCGTCCGCCGAGGGCGACGAAGTCGCCGCCCACAGCCGCCGGGCCATCCAGAACATGCTGAGGGACCTGGACGGCTGGCGCGCGGCCCTCGCCCGGGCGGAGGCCGAGGGCGACCCCGAGGAGGCGTACGAGGCGCTGCGCGAGCTGCTCGACCCGGAGCGCAGGGCGATGTTCGAGCGCTACCCGCGGATGGTCGCGGAGGCCGAGGCGCTGTACGCCCGCGCGGCCGCCGTCGGCGGCGCCAAGGCGCTGGTGGACCAGGCACTCTTCATCGCCCGCGACGACAGCCGCTGGGCCGAGGCCCGCGTCCTCGTCGAACACGCCCATGAGCGGGGCTACGACGGTGCCGCGTACGTCCTCGGCGTCTGGGCCGAGGAGAACGGCGAGCTGCGCACCGCCGAGGAGTGGTATCGCACGGCCGACGCGGCGGACGGCGGCCACATGTGGGCCTGCTTCAACCTCGGGGTGCTGTGCGTGCGGCAGCGGCGGCTTGAGGAGGCGGAGCGGTGGCTGCGGGCCACGGGGGCCGACGCGGTCGAGGCCGGGGCCGAGGGGGAGGGCCGGGGTCCGTTCGACGAGGGCGTCGACGCGGGGTTCGACGCGGGTTTCGGCGAAGGTTTCGGCGAGGGCGAGGAGCGGATCGTCGCGGCGCTTCGGGACATCGCCGCGATCCGGGCCGACCCCGAGCGGATGCCGCCCGCCGAGTGGGAGGAGCGGCTGCCCGGGCTGCGGGACCGCGCCGAGGGCGGCGGCCCGGACGCCTGGTTCGCGTACGCCGACGCGCTGGACCGGCTGTACCGGCTCCCGGAGGCCGCCGAGTGGTACCGCAAGGCGGGCACCCCGCGCGCCCTGCTCGCCCTCGGGCGGATGCTGTACGAAGGGGGCGGCGCCAAGGGGCTGCGGATGGTGCCGTACTACGAGCCCGCGGCGGCGGAGGGCGACGCCGGTGCGGCGTATGACATCGGCCGGATCCACGACGAGGCCGGGGACCGGCGTACCGCCCAGATCTGGTTCCGCCGGGCGGCCGACCTGGGGCACGGGCGCGCCGCGTGGTGGCTGGGCTGGACGTCGGAGGAGCGCGGCGGGGATCCGCAGCACGCCGAGCGGTGGTATGTGCGCGCCGCGCGCAGCGGTCTTGTACCGCCCGCGTTTTTGGCGGGGCGGAGCATGGTGCGGCGGGGCGCGTGTGCGGAGGCGGAGCCGTTGTTGAGGGTGGCGTGTGCGGGGGAGCATGAGGAGGCGCCGTACTGGCTGGCGGAGGCGTTGCGGGGGCTGGGGCGGTTGGAGGAGGCGGAGCGGTGGCTCCGCGTCGCGGCTGAGGCCTACCCGGGCCTCCTCCGCGAATACGGCGAAATGGCCCGCCTAGCCTTACGGGACCCTAGCTGACCCGTTTGTGGGCAATCGTCCCGCGGGGCGGGACGGGTGGGCACAAACGGGCCACCGGCCCGCACCCGGCAACGAAACCCTGACCAGGGACGGGCCGACCCGGTGCGGCCCAGCTAGGCCCTGGCCGAGGCATCGCTCCCGGGTGCACCCCGGTGGGTGGGTTGTGCCCACCCGTTCCGCCGGGGGGCACCTCCCAGCGGTAGCTGGGGGAGGAACGATTGCCCACAACCGGGAACGCGTTTCCCACAACCAGGAAAGGGGTGGTGG
>NZ_JBHYVB010000280.1:0-11663 GCF_042750115.1 Streptomyces sp. NPDC059455 | reverse complement strand
TCGTGGGAGGTGCTGGAGCGGGCGGGGATCGACCCGGTGTCGTTGAAGGGCAGCCCGACCGGTGTCTACGCGGGCGTGATGTACCACGACTACGCCGCCGGGCTCAGCGGCGGCGACGCGCGGCTGGAGGGCTACGCCATGCTGGCCAGCTCGGGCAGTGTGGTCTCGGGTCGGGTGGCGTACACGCTGGGCTTCGAGGGCCCCGCCGTGACGGTGGATACGGCGTGTTCGTCGTCGTTGGTGGCGATGCATCTCGCGGCGCAGGCGTTGCGGCAGGGGGAGTGCACCCTGGCCCTGGCCGGTGGCGTCACGGTGATGGCCACCCCGGATGTGTTCACCGGTTTCTCCCGCCAGCGCGGTCTGGCCCCCGACGGCCGCTGCAAGCCCTTCGCCGCTGCGGCCGATGGCACCGGCTGGAGCGAAGGCGTGGGCGTTCTGCTGCTGGAACGGCTGTCGGACGCCCGCCGCAACGGTCATGACGTCCTGGCCGTGATCCGTGGCTCCGCCGTCAACCAGGACGGTGCGTCCAACGGGCTCACCGCGCCCAACGGCCCCTCCCAACAGCGGGTGATCCGGCAGGCCCTGGCGAGCGCCGGTCTGTCGCCGTCCGACGTCGACGCGGTGGAGGCACACGGTACGGGTACCACGCTGGGTGACCCGATCGAGGCGCAGGCGCTCCTGGCCACCTACGGTCAGGAACGCCCCGCCGAGCAGCCGCTGCTGCTCGGCTCGATCAAGTCCAACATCGGCCACGCCCAGGCGGCGGCGGGTGTCGCGGGCGTCATCAAGATGGTGCAGGCGATCCGGCACGGAACGATGCCCGCCTCCCTGCACATTGACGAACCCACTCCCCATGTGGACTGGGAGAGCGGTGCGGTGCGTCTGCTGACCGAGCCGGTGGGATGGCCCGACGACGAGCGACCGCGCCGGGCCGGGGTGTCCTCCTTCGGTGCCTCCGGCACCAATGCCCATCTCCTTCTTGAGCAGGCCCCCGAGACGGTCGAGCGCGTCGCGACCGAGCCCGTGGCCTCCCCCGACCACCTACCGGCCGTCCCATGGTCGCTGTCCGCTCGGAGCGCGGAGGCACTGCGTGGCCAGGCCGCCGCGCTGGCCGAACGGGTGGCCGGGTACCCGGAGATGTCGATGGTCGAGGTGGGCTGGTCGCTCGCGACCACCCGGTCGCTCTTCGAGCACCGGGCGGTGGCGTTGGCCGATGACCGAGCCGAGCTGCTGGCCGCTGTAGAGGCGCTGGCCACCGGCGAACCCCATCCGGGTGTGGTGCTCCCCGGCAGCGGAGCGGCGGCGGGCAAGACGGTGTGGCTCTTCAGCGGTCAGGGCAGCCAGCGCCAGGGGATGGGGGCCGGGCTGTACGACCGGTTCCCGGTGTTCGCCACCGCGTTCGACGAGGTCTGCGGGCTGCTCGACCCCCACCTGGAACATCCCCTCCGCGACGTGGTCTTCCACGGTGTGGCCGAGCGGCCGGGGCTGTTGGACCACACCACCTACGCCCAGGCGGGGCTGTTCGCGCTGCACATCGCCTTGGCACGGCTGCTGGACTCGTTCGGCGTACGCCCCGACGCCGTCATCGGGCATTCGATCGGCGAGATCGCCGCGGCCCATGTCGCCGGGGTCTTCGACCTTCCCGACGCCTGCCGACTCGTGGCCGCCCGCGCCACGCTCATGGGCCAACTCCCCACCGGCGGAGGCATGGCCACCATCGCCGCCACCGCCGAGGAACTCGCCGAGGATCTGGCGGCCTACGACGGCCAGATGGGCATCGCCGCCCTGAACACCCCCGGCAACACCGTGGTCTCCGGTCCGATCGAGCTGGTCGCCGACATCCGTGCCACCTGGGCGGCGAAGGGCCGCAAGACCAGGACACTGACGGTCAGCCACGCCTTCCACTCCCCGCTGATGGATCCCATCCTGGAGCCGTTCGCGCAGGCCATCGATGGCCTGACCTTCCACCGGCCCACCCTCCCGGTGCTCAGCAACCTCACCGGGGAGCCGGCCGCCGAGGAATTGGCCACACCGGACTACTGGGTGCGGCACATCCGCCGGCCCGTGCGATTCCACCCCGCCGTCGCTCATATCGCGCCCGACACGGGTGTCTTCCTCGAGCTCGGCCCCGACCCCGTCCTGGCCACCGCGACCCAGCACACCCTTCAGCACCTCGCCGCCGACGAGGCGACGGCCGACACCGACGAGGGCGAGGGCGGGACCGGGCGGCCGAGCCCGCTGGTGGCCGCCACCCTGAGCCGTAAACGGCCCGATGCCCACACGCTCGGCCACACCCTCGCTCAACTGCACACCCATGGCACCGATGTCGACTGGGCCCGCTGGTTCCCCGCCGATCCGGCGCCCCGGACGGTCGATCTGCCGACGTACGCCTTCCAGCGCGAGCGGTACTGGCTGGCGGCGGGCGGTGGCGTCGGGGACATGGGGGCCGCCGGGCTACAGCGCGTCGAGCACCCACATCTGCCGGCGGCCGTCGGGCTCGCCGATGGCGGGCTGGTGCTGACCGGCCGGATCTCGGCCGGGGGCGCCGGGGGTGCCGGGGACTGGCTGGCCGAGCATGTGATGGCGGGCGCCGTGCTGGCGCCGGGCGCGGCGCTGGTGGAGTGGGCACTGCGGGCAGCCGACGAGGCGGGTTGCGGCGGGGTGGAGGAGTTGGCGCTCCAGATCCCGCTCGTCCTCCCCGCGTCGGGCGGGTTGCGCGTCCAGGTGGTCGTCGGCGTGGCCACCGAGGACGGGCGGCGCGATGTGCGGGTGTACTCCCGGCCCGACCGCGATGTCGAGCCCGGCGCCGACCCGGGCTGGGTATGCCACGCCGAGGGCATCCTGGGCCCGCCGTCTCCACAGGGCCCCGCGCGGGGGCCGGTGGACGGGCCAGGGCGGGCGTGGCCTCCGGTGGGCGCGGAGCCCGTACGGCTCGACGGGTTCTACGAGCGCGCCGAGGTGTCCGGATACGCGTACGGGCCGTCGTTCCGTGGACTGCGGGCGGTATGGCGGGACGGCGCCGATGTACTCGCCGAAGTGGCACTGCCCGAGGCCGCCGGAGACCCGGAGGGGTTCGGTATCCACCCGGCGCTGCTGGATGCCGCGCTGCATCCGGCGTTCCTCCTGGACCGGCCCGAGGAGGACCACGACGACGGCCGGGTGTGGCTGCCGTTCGCCTGGAACGGCGTGTCACTGTGGGCGGGCGGCGCTACGACCGTACGGGTCCGGCTCTCGCCCCAGCGGCAGGAGGCGGGTGGCACCGAGGGCGAGCGCGGGCTGCGGGTCGAGGTGGTCGACGCCGTCGGCGGTCCGGTGCTGACCGTCGACTCGCTGGTGATGCGACCGGCCGCCGTCGACCAGCTGCAGACCTCCGGCGGGCCGCAGGTGGACGGGCTGTTCACCCTGGAGTGGACGCCGCTGCCCGTTCCCGCACCGGACACCGAAACGGAAGGCCAGGAGCCGGATTCGGCGGACGGTGGCGGTTGGGTGGTTCTGGGACCGCGGGAGCGCGGGCCGATCGTGCCGGACGCGGTACGCCATCCGCATCTGGAGGCGTTGGTGTCCGCCCTCGACGGTGGCGACCCCGTTCCCTCGGTGGCCATCGCGTATCTGCCCGCCCTCGGCGACACGTCCGAGCGGCACATCGGCACAGACCTGGCGGCCGACGGTCTGGCGGCCGCGGAGTGGGCGTTGGAGCTGGCGCGGGGCTGGCTGGCCGAACCTCGGCTGGCCGACGCCCGGTTGGTGGTGGTCACGCGGGGGGCCGTCGCGATCGACGCACCCGAAGCGGAGGCTTCCGGAGACGGCGGCGTGGACATGGCCGGGGCCGCCGTGTGCGGGCTGGTGCGCAGTGCGCAGGCGGAGAACCCGGGACGGTTCCTTCTGGTCGATCTCGACCCGGATGCCGAGCCGGTCGCGGAGGGTGTGCGCAGCGTGGTGGCGTGTGCGGCGCACCTGGACGAGCCGCAGGTCGCGGTGCGGGCGGGGCGGCTCCGGGTGCCCCGGCTGATGCGCGCCGGCGGTGTGAGCAGCGGTGGTGTGGCCGCACTGGTGGGGCAGCCCGCATGGCGGCTGGAGCTGACCGGCGCGGCCACGGTGGAGAACGTGAAGCCGGTGCCATGCCCGGAGGTGCTCGAGCCCCTCGGACCGCACCAGGTGCGGGTGGCGGTGCACGCGGCCGGTATCAACTTCCGCGACGCACTCATCAGTTTGGGCATGGTCCCGGGCCAGACCGGGCTCGGTGGCGAGGGTGCCGGCGTGGTGCTGGACATCGGCCCCGAAGTGACCGGGCTCGCCGTGGGCGACCGGGTCATGGGGGTCTTCGACCGCGCGTTCGGCCCGACGGCCGTGACCGATGCCCGCATGGTGACGCCCATTCCCGCCGGGTGGACCTATCCGCAGGCGGCCGCGGTGCCGGTGGCGTACCTGACCGCCTGGTACGGGCTCGTGGAGCTGGCCGGGCTCCGGGCCGGGGAGTCGGTCCTGATCCATGCCGCGACCGGCGGCGTGGGCATGGCGGCCCTACGGATCGCCCGCCACCTGGGGGCGGAGGTCTACGCGACGGCGAGCCCCGGCAAGCACGGGGTGCTGGACGAGATGGGCGTCGACGCGGCCCATCGGGCCTCGTCGCGCGATCTGGACTTCGAGGAGGCGTTCCGGGAGGCCACGGGCGGACGTGGCGTCGATGTGGTGCTCAACAGCCTCGCCGGGCCCTTCGTGGACGCCTCCCTGCGGCTGCTGGCCGACGGTGGCCGACTCATGGAGATGGGCAAGACCGACCTCCGTGACCCCGAGCGCGTGGCGGAAGAGCACCCGGGAGTGGCGTACCAGATCTACGACCTGATCACCGACGCGGGACCCGAACACATCGGCCGGATGCTGGGCGAACTGGGCGAGCTGTTCACCACCGGTGCCATCGAAGCTATCGGAACCACCGGAGCGGCCGAGGCCGCCGGAGCCACCGAGGGTGCCAGGGCCACCGAAGTCACCGAGGCCGCCGCAGCCCTGCCGCCGCTGCCGGTGCGGACCTGGCCGCTGAGCCGGACACGTGAGGCGCTGCGCCATCTCGGCCAGGCCAAGCACACCGGCAAGCTGGTCCTGGACGTCCCCGCCCCCGTGGACCCGGACGGCACGGTGCTCATCACCGGCGGCACCGGCACACTGGGCGCCCTGGTCGCCGAACACCTCGTACGGGTCTGGCGAATCGGGCATCTGCTGCTGGTGAGCCGCCGGGGTCCGGACGCGCCGGGCGCCCAGGACCTCGTCGCCCGGCTGACCGCCTTGGGCGCGCGAGTACGCGTTGTCACGGCCGATGTCACAGACGCGACAGCCGTGGCCGAGCTGGTGGCGGGGGTCGATCCCGCGCATCCGCTGACCGCGGTCATCCATGCCGCGGGTGTGCTGGACGACGCGGTCGTCACCGCGCAGACTCCCGAGCGGCTGGCGCGGGTCTGGGCGGCGAAGGCCACTGCCGCGGCGCATCTGCACACCGCGACGGCACATCTGCGCCTGGGCGCGTTCGTGCTGTTCTCGTCGGCCGCCGGGGTCATGGGCAGCCCGGGGCAGGCCAACTACGCGGCGGCCAACGCCTTCTGCGACGCGCTGGCGGCCCACCGCCAGGCGCTGGGCCTGCCAACGGTCTCGGTGGCGTGGGGCCTGTGGGCCGAGGCCAGCGAGATGACCGGTGGCCTCGCCGACGCGGACCTGGCCCGGATGTCCCGCTCGGGTGTCACCGCGATGGCCGCGGGCCACGCCCTCCGGCTGCTCGACGCGGCGTCCGAGCACGGCGGCCACCAGCTGATCGCGGCGGATATGGACACCCGTGTCCTCGCCGCCCAGCCCACCGAGGGGCTCCCCGCCACGCTCCGCGCCCTCGCCGCCTCGGGCGCCGGTGGCGCGGCGGCACGGCGTACGGCGGCGGCAGCCGACGCACGGCCGGACGACTGGGCCGACCGGCTGGCGGGCCTGTCCGCCGCGGAACAGCACCGCGCCGTCCTCCAGTTGGTCCGTGGCCATGTGGCCACCGTGCTCGGACACGCCGAAGCCGAAGCGGTGCGGGCGGACACCAACTTCAAGGAGCTGGGCTTCGACTCGTTGACCGCCGTCGAACTGCGCAACCGGCTCGCCGCCGCCACCGGTCTGCGTCTGCCCGCCGCCCTCGTCTTCGACTATCCGGACGCGGCCGTGCTCGCCGACTACCTGCTGGAGCGCATCGCCCCGGCGGTCGGCGCCACACGGGGCCGTGGAGGCGCCGATCCGGTCCTCAACGAACTGGCCAGGCTCGAAGCCACCCTGATCGGCCTCGAGATGGAAGACGACGACTCGGGGGCGGTCACGGCACGGCTCGAAGGCCTGCTGGCGAAGTGGAAGGCGACACGAAAGCCGGCGGAGGAAGAGATGACCGCCGCGGAGAGGCTGGAGTCCGCGTCCGCGGCCCAGGTCCTCGACTTCATCGACAACGAACTGGGCGTGTCCTGAATGTGCCGGGCGCGACGACCGCTGAGGGCCGGGTGAAACCTCATGGTGAACGTGAATGAAGAGAAGCTGGTCGAGTATCTCAAGCGCGTTTCCGCGGATCTGCACGATACGCGCCAGCGTTTGCGTGAGGTGGAGGAGCGATACCAGGAGCCGATCGCGGTCGTGAGCATCGCCTGCCGGTTCCCGGGCGGGGTGAACACGCCCGAGGACCTGTGGCGGCTGGTCGCGGGCGGTGTGGACGCCATCGGGGACTTCCCCACCGACCGCGGCTGGGACCTCGACAGCCTCTACCACCCGGACCCGGACCACCCCGGCACCACGTATGTCCGCCGGGGCGGATTCCTCTACGACGCCGACCGATTCGACCCGCGGTTCTTCGGCATCAGCCCGCGCGAGGCGCTCGCCACCAGCCCCCAGCAGCGACTGCTGCTGGAAACCGCCTGGGAGGCATGCGAGCGGGCGGGAATCGACCCGGTGTCCCTCAAGGGCTCCCGGACGGGCGTCTACGCCGGTACGGCCACCACCGGCGGCACCACATCGGGTGACCTTCCGCAGAAGGGATCCGAGGGATACGCGGGCAACGCACCGAGCCTGCTCTCGGGCCGGGTGTCCTACACCCTCGGTCTGGAGGGACCGGCCGTCACGGTGGAGACGGCGTGTTCGTCCTCCCTGGTCGCGATCCATCTGGCCTGCCAGGCACTGCGGCAGGAGGAGTGCGCCCTGGCCCTGGCCGGCGGGGTGACGGTGATGACCACCCCCGAGGTGTTCACCGGCTTCTCCCGGCAGCGGGGGCTGTCCCCGGACGGGCGGTGCAAGGCGTTCTCGGCGAACGCCGACGGAACGGGATGGGGCGAAGGCGTCGGCCTGGTGCTGCTGGAGCGGCTGTCCGACGCCCGGCGCAACGGTCATCGGGTGCTGGCGGTGATCCGGGGCTCGGCCATCAACCAGGACGGCGCCAGCAACGGCTTCACCGCGCCGAACGGCCCCTCCCAGCAGCGGGTCATCCGCCAGGCCCTCGCCAGCGCCCGGCTGGCCCCGTCCGAGGTGGACGCGGTGGAGGCGCATGGCACGGGCACCAAGCTGGGCGACCCGATCGAGGCCGATGCGCTGATCGCCACGTACGGCCGCGACCGGGCGGAGGACCGGCCACTGTGGCTCGGCTCGCTGAAGTCCAACATCGGCCATACGCAGGGTGCGGCTGGTGTGGCCGGTGTCATCAAGATGGTGATGGCCCTGCGGCACGACGTACTCCCGGCCACCCTCCACGCCGAGGAGCTGACGCCGCATGTGGAGTGGGACGGCGGCGGTGTACGGCTGCTGACCGAGCCGGTGGAGTGGCCGAACGGTGAGCGCCCGCGCCGGGCCGGTGTGTCGTCCTTCGGGATCAGCGGCACCAACGCGCATGTGATCGTGGAACAGGCTCCTGAGGAGGATGCGTCGGAGCCGTCCTCCGAGGCGGGCGGGGTGGTGCCGTGGGTGGTGTCGGGTCGGAGTGTGGAGGCGTTGCGGGGGCAGGCTGCGGCGTTGGGTGAGTGGGTGGGGGGTGCGTCTGGGCTTTCGTTGGTTGACGTGGGGTGGTCGTTGGTTACGGCGCGGTCGGTGTTTGAGCATCGGGCGGTGGTGGTGGGTGCTGATCGGGCCGGGTTGTTGGCGGGTGTGGAGGCGTTGGCGGGGGGTGTGTCGCATCCGGGTGTGGTGGAGTCGGGTGCGGCGGCGTTGACGGGTGATGTAGGGCCGGTGCTGGTCTTTCCCGGTCAGGGTTCGCAGTGGGTGGGGATGGGTGCGGAGCTGTTGGAAGCGTCGCCGGTGTTCGCGGCGCGGGTTGCGGAGTGTGAGCGGGCGCTGGCGCCGTTTGTGGAGTGGTCGCTCTCGGATGTGTTGCGTGGGGTGGAGGGTGCGGCGGATTTGGGGCGGGTGGATGTGGTGCAGCCGGTGTTGTGGGCGGTGATGGTGTCGTTGGCCGCGGTGTGGGCTGGACATGGCGTACGTCCTGCGGCGGTGGTGGGCCACAGTCAGGGTGAGATTGCGGCGGCTGTTGTCGCGGGTGCGCTGTCGTTGGAGGATGGCGCGAGGGTCGTGGCGTTGCGGAGCAGGGCGTTGCGGCGGTTGGCCGGTGGTGGGGCGATGGCGTCGCTGGGTGTGGGTCAGGAGCGGGCGGGGCAGTTGCTGTCCGGGCTTGGGGATCGGGCCACTGGTGTGGGTGTGGCGGCCGTGAACGGGCCCTCCTCCACCGTGATTTCCGGTCCGCCGGAGCAGGTGGCCGCTGTCGTGGCCGTGTGCCAGGACGCGGGGGAGCGGGCGCGGCTGATCGAGGTGGACTACGCCTCGCACGGCCCTCAGGTGGAGGAGATCCGCGATGAGTTGATGCGGGTGCTGGAGGGCGTCCGTCCGCTCGATGCGTCCGGTTCGGATACGGCGTTCTACTCGACCGTGACCGGCGACCGTGCCGTCACCACCGACTTGGACGCCGCCTACTGGGTGACCAATCTCCGTGAGCGGGTGCGGTTCACCGATGCTGTTCAGGCGCTGCTGGTGGCCGGGCACCGGGTGTTCATCGAGGCCAGTACGCACCCCGTGCTCACCCTCGGTCTGCAGGAGACCTTCGAGGAAGTCGAGATCCCGGCGGTCACCGTGCCCACCCTGCGCCGCGATCACGGCGGCCGGGCCCAGCTCCTCCACTCGCTCGCCCAGGCGTTCACCGCCGGGGTCGACGTCGACTGGAGGGCCGTGTTCCCGGGTGACCCCACCCCTCGTACGGTCGATCTGCCCACGTATGCCTTCCAGCGTCAACGCTACTGGGCCACCGCCACCGGCGGGATCGGTGATGTGGGTGCCGCGGGGCTGCAGCGGGTGGAGCATCCGTTGTTGCGGGCGGCGGTGGGCCTTGCCGATGGCGGGCTGGTGCTGACCGGACGGGTGTCGGCCACCGGTGGCGACGGCTGGCTCGGTGACCATGTGGTCGCGGGAGCGCCGCTGGTGCCGGGCGCGGCGCTGGTGGAGTGGGCGCTGCGGGCGGCCGATGAGGCGGGCTGTGGCGGTATCGAGGAACTCGCCCTGCAGGTGCCGTTGGTGCTGCCGGAGTCGGGCGGGCTGCGGGTGCAGATCGTGGTGGGCGAGGCCGCCGAGGACGGGCGGCGCGATGTGCGGGTGTACTCCCGGCCAGACCGCGATGCCGAGCCCGGTGCCGATCCGGACTGGGAGTCCCATGCGGAGGGTGTCCTGAGCCCGCCGGCCGCGCCGGGCGTGGCCGAGGAGTTGGCGGGAGTCTGGCCTCCCGAGGGCGCTAAGCCGGTGGACGTCGAGGACTTCTACGAGCATGCCGCGGCGTCGGGCTATGCGTACGGGCCGTCGTTCCAAGGGGTGCGCGCCGTGTGGCGGGACGGTGCGGACCTGCTGGCCGAGGTGGCGCTGCCCGAGGCGGCCGGGGACGCGGACGGATTCGGCATCCATCCGGCACTGCTCGACGCCGCCCTGCATCCCATGCTGCTCGCCGCCGACATCGAGTCGGCCGACGATGCCGGGATGAGGCTGCCGTTCGCCTGGAACGGCGTGTCGTTGTGGGCCACGGAGGCGACCACGGCCCGGGTCCGGCTCTCGCCCCATCGGGACGGTGCGGCGGGGGAGCGCGGGTTGCGGGTGGTCGTGGCCGATGGCATGGGCGCCCCGGTGCTCACGGTCGACTCCCTGACGATGCGTCCCGCCGACCCCCGTCAGCTGCGATCCGTGGGCGGGCGTGGCGTCGACGGGCTGTTCACGCTGGACTGGATCCCGATGCCCGACATGCCGGACGCGGACGCCTCCGGCGCCATGGGCTGGGTCGTACTGGGCGAGGACGCGCTGCACCTGGCCGAGGAGCCCGGACTCGGCGGCGGGGGAGTGGTGTGCCATCCGGGTCTCGACGTGCTGGTCGCCGCGCTCGACGACGGTACGCCACCTCCCGCGTTCGCCGTGACCTGCCTGCCTGCCGACGGTGGACCGGCGGACGCCGGAGCCGCGGCCAGGGCGGCTGATGGCTTGGCCGCCGTCGGCCATGCGCTCGAGTTGGTGCAGGGGTGGCTGGCCGAACCACGGCTGGCCGAAGCCCGGTTGGTGGTGGTGACACGTGGCGCGGTGTCGACCGGCGACCCTGATGAAGGCGGGGATCCCGGCGACGGAGAGCTGAATGTGGCCGCCGCGGGGCTTTGGGGGCTGCTGCGGAGTGCCCAGGCGGAACACCCGGACCGGTTCGTCCTTCTCGACCTTCACCAGGCCATCGATCCGGCCGCGGGTGAGGTGGCGGATGCCGTGGTCCGTGCCGTACGGGCGGATGAGCCACAGGCGGCGCTGCGCACCGAGGGGCTGATGGTGCCCCGGCTGATGCGGGCGCGGGCCACCGACGGTGCCGACGAGGCGGAATCCGGCGGGCTGACCCCTGGTGGGCTCGACCCGGACGGCACGGTGCTGATCACCGGTGGTACGGGTCTGCTGGGCGGTCTGGTGGCCGAGCATCTCGTACGTACGTGGCAGGTCAAGCGTCTGGTGCTGGTCAGCCGACGTGGGTCGGACGCGCCCGGCGCACCGGAGCTGGCCGAGCGGCTGAGCGATCTGGGTGCGCGGGTGCGCATCGCCGCGGTGGATGTCACGGACGCGGACGCGGTGGCCGGGGCGGTGGCCGGTATCGACCCGGCGCATCCGCTGACCGGTGTCATTCATGCGGCGGGGCTGCTGGATGACGCGGTGGTCACCTCGCAGACGCGGGAACAGATGGCGCGGGTGTGGGCGGCGAAGGCCACGGCGGCCGGCCATCTGCACACCGCCACCGCCGATCTTCCGCTCCGCATGTTTGTGATGTTCTCCTCGGCCGCCGGAGTCGTGGGCAACGCGGGCCAGGCCGGATACGCGGCGGCGAACGCGTTTGTCGACGCGCTGGTGGCCCATCGGCGGGCGCTCGGGCTGCCCGGACTTTCCCTGGCCTGGGGGCTGTGGGCGCAGGCCAGCGAGATGACCGGGCATATGGGCCGGTCGGATCTGACGCGGCTGCGCGGAATGAGGCCGTTGTCGTCCGAGCGCGGGCTGGCCTTGCTGGATGCCGCATGCCGGTTCGCGAACCCGCTGATGGTGGCCGCCGCCGTCGACCCGGCCGGGGGGGGCGGGGTGGTTGTTGCGGCGGCGGTGTCGTATAAACAACTGACGCTGCCCTCGGTATT